>JAFGFZ010000208.1 GCA_016930815.1 Pirellulales bacterium
AACCGATAGCTACCTGCTCATCGACTATATGCATATCGCCACTGAATGCGTACCAGAACCAGCAACGCTAGGGCTTTTGACTCTTAGTCTTGTAATATTAGGCCTATTGGGCCAACGGCGGAGGTGATCGTAACCCTCGATCCCTGCAATAGGAAGTCCATCGGTCCATTCTGAGGGTTTTTGGGCGGCATGTCCCATCCACTCGCAGTGCGTACCTGGATCCCCTTTTAAATAGGAGTGAGACGAAGCGGTCTTTCCTGTTGTTCGACCAGGTAGCACGTATGCGGAGATGGACCCTGGCCCGTATATTCGAAACATGGCGACGCTGAAAGACCAAAACATTCACAGGAATCAGCCGTACTTCGACGGCGCCCAGAAGGCCACCATGTCCGAACTGGCGGAGTGGATCGTTGACAGCGACAAAGTGATTACCTTTTGAGTGCCGTGGAATGTTGCAATCCGAGCCTCACTCGCAATCATCGAATCCATTACCACGCAACGTCAAGCTGCTTGGCTGGGCGAGTTTTCTGAACGACGTGGCGAGCGAGATAATCTATCCGCTGATGCCGCAGTTTCTGCTTACCGTGCTCGGCGGCAACCGGTTTCATTTAGGAATAATCGAAGGCGTTGCGGATTCGGCGTCAAGCTTGCTCAAGCTGTGGTCGGGTTGGTGGTCGGATCGTGTGGGGAGTCGAAAAGGTTTTGTCGTCTGGGGTTATGCTGTCGCGGCTGTGGCACGTCCCGTTACGGGATTGCTAGTGGCTCCGTGGCAACTGTTTTTCGTCAGAGCTGCCGACCGAGTCGGCAAGGGCGTCCGCACGTCCCCGCGCGACGCTCTGATCGCCGATGCGACGGAAGCAACTGTCCGAGGCCGCGCGTTCGGATTTCAACGTGCGATGGATCACTTGGGGGCGGCCGGTGGCCCGGTCCTCGCGGCAGTATTCCTTTGGATATGGCCTGACAACTTGCGCGCTTTGTTTGTGCTGACGCTCGTTCCGGGTTTATGCGTCGTCCTGCTGTTGCTGGTCGGTCTACGCGAGGCGAAACGGCGAAACCATGCTCCAAAGCTCGATGGTCGATCGTCGATCTTTGTCTCTCTCACATTCGAACCTTTCGACCGAAACTTTCGCCTCTACCTGCTTTCGCTGTTGATCTTCACATTGGGCAATTCGAGCGATGCATTCTTGTTGGTCCGCGCAGGCGAGTTGGGTGTTCCAACGATGATGTTGCCCATCCTTTGGTTTGCGTATCACATCGTCAAAAGCACCGTGAGTTTGCTCGCGGGGCGCGTGGTGGATCGCCGCGGCCCGAAATTGCCACTGTGTGCGGGCTGGTTCCTTTACGCTGTCGTTTATATAGCCTTCGCTTTTGCCACAGCGGGCTGGCACGCCTGGACGTTGTTCCTGGCCTATGGCTTGTTCTATGGACTGACCGAACCCGCGGAGAAAACACTGGCCGGGAACCTTGCCAAACCGGAACATCGAGGCTTGGCATTTGGCTGGTTCAACTTCGCTGTCGGCGTGGCTGCGCTTCCATCCAGTTTGATCTTCGGCATCCTTTACGAATCGTACGGAGCATTCATCTCCTTTGGATTCGGAGCCGCGCTGGCAATCGTCGCTGTGACGTTGTTGGCCAATGTGAAGCAAAATTTGGACGAACGCGGCGTGAACGTGAACAAATGATCAGATCTTCTAGCACCGTCAACACCCGTTGGCAAGGAATGAAAAATGAGGTGGAAGCTGACTTCAACCGTACGTAGGTGGCTGATCGTGCCGCCCGTGATCCTGGCGATGGGCTTGGTCGGCCTGCTCATCTTCAGCCGGGAGGGCCCCGAGCGAGCGGCCAGGCACGAGGAGGCCCGGTCCTTACGCGTCATTCGTGCTGTGGCTGTCGACACGGTACCGAGGGTCCTCGGTTACGGCACCGCCAAGCCCGCCCAGGTATGGCAGGCAGTTGCGGAAGTCAAAGGGCGGATCATCGAAATCCACCCGCAATTGAAAGCCGGAGCGATGCTCCAAGAAGGGGAAGTCCTCCTGCGCATCGATCCGGTGGAATATGAGTTGGCGGTTGCCCAGTTCGAGGCGGATATCGCACAGGCTACCGCGCAACTGGAAGAGCTTACTGTGAAGGAAACCAATGACCAAGCCTCGTTAGAAATTGAGCAGGCATCGTTGCAGCTGGCCGAACGCGACCTGCAACGAGCCGAAGCACTTCTTCCAAAGAAAGCCGTTGCCGCAACCACCGTCGACCAAGAGAAACGGGATGTTCTCGCTCAACGCCAGATTGTTCAACGGTTGCAGAATTCGCTCAGGCTCGTCCCGCAACAGAAGAAGTCGCTCGAGGCCACGCTTGCGGTAAAGAAAACCGGCCTCAGACAGGCGGAACTCGACCTGGCCAAAACCGTGATCAAGTCGCCGTTTGATTGTCGTTTGGGGAAAGTGGAGATGGAACCCGGACAGTATCTGGGCGCCGGCCAGTCCCTGTTTGAAGCGTACGGAACTGCACTGACCGAAATCGAGATCGAGATTCCGCTCGATCAGCTACGAATCCTCATCCCTCCTGATCACGGCTTCCGGCCACCGATGACCATGGATGAAAATACGGTACGAGGACTCTTCGATTTCGACGTGATTGTGCGCTACCGCAGCGGCGATTTTGAGGCCGAATGGAAGGGGCAAGTCGTCAGAATGCGTGAACAACTTCATCCGCGGACACGGTCCGTCGCTTTGGTCATCACGGTGGACAAGTCCTACGAGCAGGCAATTCCCGGTAGGCGTCCTCCTCTGCTCCAAGGGATGTATTGCGAGGCGGAACTCCGCGGGCCAGTGCGCAAGGGCAAAATCGTCATCCCGCGTACGGCACTTCATGACGGCCACGTCTACGTTGTGGGGAACGATCGCAGGCTGCGCCGTCGAAAGGTGGAAGCCGAGTTCGCACAATCCAACTTTCTTTGCCTTGAAGAGGGCCTGACGGCAGGAGAAACGCTTGTCGTTTCCGATCCCACTCCTGCCATCGAAGGGCTCTTGGTGGAACCCGTGATCGACGAGCAGGTCGCGCGGCGTTTGATCGCGGAAGCGAGCGGCGAAGGGAGCGTGAAATGATCGCCTTCTTCGCTCGGCACCCCACCGCCGCCAATCTGCTGATGCTTCTCTTCCTGGCCGCGGGCTTGTTGAGCATCGGGAAACTGCGGCGGGAGACTTTCCCGGACTTCCGGCCGACGGAAGTGGAAATTCGGGTAATGTATCCCGGCGCGACCGCGGAAGAGATCGAGGAATCGGTATGTCAGCGGATTGAGGACGCCATGGACGGGGTTCGCTATGTCTACGAGCTGCGGAGCGACGCACGCCAGGGGCTGGGAATTATTACCATCCAGATGCAGCCGCGGGGAAACTATCAGGAGTTCAAGGATGAGATCGATACAGCCATCGACGCCATCGACGATTGGCCTTCGGAGGCCGAGGCGCCGCGGATCACCCAACTCCACACGACCGATCCAGTACTTTCGATCCTGGTGAGTGGCCCGATGCCGGTGGTTGACCTGAAGGCGTACTGTGAAGACCTCAAGGATCGACTTCAGCAGCAGCCTGATATCTCACTGGTTCGCATCGAGGGATTCTCCGACCGCCAGTTTCGTATCGAGCTCAGCGAGGGAGCCCTGCGGCGCCACGGGCTCACTGCGGCGGAAGTCGGCGATATCGTCCGCCGCCAGGGAGTCAATCTTCCGGCGGGAGCCATCGAGAGCCACGATAGGGAGATGACGCTCCGCTTTGTGGAAGAGCGACGGACCTCGGGCGAATTGGAAGATCTGGTCATCTTGGGTGGGCTTGGAGGTGCCGAAGTGCGATTGCGGGACCTCGGTCGCGTGGTCGACCTGTTTGAATGGGAGGAGGACCAGGTACGGTTCGGCGGGCGGCGGGCGGGACTGCTCCGCGTGGAAATGACCAGCGACCAGGATGTGATCCGCCGCGCCACGGCTGTGAAGAAGTTCGTAGAAGAAGAGCGTCGCCGATACCCGCAAATTGAATTTGCCATCACGGGGGACAACTCGACGCTCGTAGAAGACCGGCTGAAGCTGCTGGTGACCAACGGTTGGCAAGGAACGTTGCTCGTGTTTCTAGTGCTCTGGCTCTTCTTCAGTGCCAGGCTCTCCTTCTGGGTCATCATGAGCCTTCCCGTGTCGTTTCTCGGCGCCTTCTTCGTCATGCCGTATCTAGGATTAACGTTGAACATGATGACGATGGTTGGACTGCTCTTGGCCTTGGGAATTTTGATGGACGACGGCATTGTCGTGGCCGAGAACGTCGCTTGGCACCGCGGGCGAGGTAAAGTGGCCATGGACGCGGCAGTCGACGGCGTCGAGGAGATCAAAACCGGCGTCTTTTCCTCGTTCATTACCACTGTCTGCGTGCTTGGGCCGCTGGCCTTTTTGGAAGGCGATATCGGCGCGGTGCTGGAAGTCGTGCCGTTGACTCTGATCCTGGTGCTGGTCGTCAGTCTGATCGAGGCATTCTGCATCCTGCCGGCGCACCTCAGGCACGCGATGCAGCATTACGATCCGAGCCGGGTCAACCGTTTCCGCCGCTGGTTCGACGCCTGGATCGAGTGGACAGGTGAACATCTGGTGGGCCGCGGTGTCGACGTGCTTTGCCGGTGGCGTTACCTGTGGGTGGGCGCGGTCTTGGCGGCGTTCCTGGTCTCGGTTGGATTGCTGGCCGGCGGCGTGATCAAATTCCAGGCATTTCCCGATATGGACGGCGACGTGATCGAAGCGCGACTCGTCTTGCCGCAGGGAACTCCCCTGGTACGGACGCGGGAGGTGGTCGAGCAGGTCACCGACGGATTGCAGCGTGTGAATGCCCGGTTCACTCCATCGCAACCAGGGAAACAAGATCTCGTCAAGACGTTCTTCGTACGGTTCAACCAGAATCCCGACGCGTTTGAGAACGGACCGCACGTGGCGACGGTAACGGCCGACTTATTGACAGCGGAAAGACGCAACGCGAGGCTGGACGACGTGCTCGCCGCCTGGCGGGAGGAGGTCGGGCGGCCGGCGGATGTGCTCACCCTGGCGTTCAGCGAACCGGGATTCGGGCCGCAGGGGCGAAACATCGAGATTCGCCTGCAGGGCGGTGACCTGGAGCAACTCAAGGCCGCGGTGACCGAGATGCGGCGGTGGCTCAGCCCCTTCGTCGGCGTCAGCAACCTGTCCGACGATCTTCGCTTTGGCCGCCTCGAACTGCGGATCCGCTTGCGTGAAGGTGCTGTGGGCCTCGGACTGGACGCGGAGGGCATGGCCCGGCAGTTGCGCGCCGCTTTTCAGGGAGCGATTGTGGATGAAATCCAATTGGGACCAGAGTCATATGAGATTGAGGTACGACTTGCCCACGAGGACCGCGATAGCCTGGCGGACTTCGATTACTTTCATTTGACGCTTGCCAGCGGTGAACGCGTACCGCTGAGCGCCGTCACGGAGGTTGTGACGGCTCGGGCCTGGTCGCGTATCGCCCGCGTGGATGGTTTGCGCACCGTGACACTGCGGGGGGACGTCGATGGACGGCTGACAAACACCGTCAACCTGCTCGGAAAGATGGAACGCGAGTTGCTGCCCAATCTTCAGCAGAAGCACCCGGATCTGCGTGTTTCGTTCGAGGGAGAACCGAAAGAAGGGATGACCACCCGGTTTTCGATCCTCCGCGGCATGCTGATCGGTCTGCTCGGGATATTCTTTCTGCTGAGCTTTCAGTTCCGCAGTTACTTGGAGCCGCTTGTGGTCATGGTGGCCATTCCGCTGGCGTTGATCGGCGTGGTCGCAGGGCATCTGATCATGGGGATATCGCTAAGCATGCCGAGCATTCTCGGCTTCGTCTCCCTAGCTGGTATCGTCGTCAATGGCTCGATCCTGCTGGTCATGTTCCTCAAAATGAGGCGGGCAGAAGGAGCCAGCGTGCTTGATTCGGCGAGGCTGGCCAGCCGGCAGCGTTTCCGCGCCATCACACTCACATCGCTGACCACGATTGCCGGGCTGCTTCCGCTGCTTGCCGAGCGAAGCTTGCAGGCCCAAGTGCTCATCCCGCTGGCGACCAGTATCACGTTCGGGCTGATGGCCTCCACCGTGCTGGTGCTTCTTGTGATCCCCAGCTTGTACATGATACTCGCAGACTTTGGGCTGGTTGAAGCCATAGCAGATCGAGGGAGACCGGAAAACCAGGAAACGGGCGAGGTTTTTGTGCAGCCTTGATCCAGGTCAAGAAAGAAACTCGCGGGTTGGGTTATGATTTCAGCAAGACCTACTATTGCCTCACCCCACGCCGTGGAGTTTTCGCCCGATGGGACCATCGAAGTTAGGAGCGGTTTTGAAGGGTTCGAACTCGCCGGTCAGGGCAGCTTCTTTTGTTTTTTCCAGCAATTGGGCCTGGTCGGCGGTGCTCATGGGCTGGAAGGCCCGCGCTGTCGCGACGTTGGCTTCGAGCAGTTCTTCGGACTCCATCCCCGAAACGATGGTCGATACGGGCTGGCTCCAGACGTAGTTCAGCGCTTCGACAGGTGTCGCGACGTTGGCCCGGAGCACATAGCCGCTGGCCATGGTCTTCATCGCGATCACGCCGATCTGGCATCGCACGAGGATCGGCAGGACATCTTGCTGGAAGCTCTTGTAGTGTGGATCGAACACGTTCATCGGCATCTGAACCGCGTCCCAGGGGTAGCCGTAGGCAAGCATCTTCAAGTGCAACATGGGCGAGCGGTGGCCGGTGAAACCGATGAACCGGACCTTGCCCTGTTTCTGGGCCAAGTCAGCCGCTTCGATCCCGCCCCCTGGCGCGAAGATCATCTCGGGATCTTTGTCGTAGACGATTTCATGGAACTGCCACAGATCGATCACGTCGGTGCGCAACCGGCGCAGGCTGTCCTCCAGGTGCGCCATGGCGGTCTTCTTGTCACGGCCATGGTGCTTGGTCATCAGGAACGCCTTGTCACGATACCCGTCAGATAGCGCCTTTCCCATGACCTCCTCGGCGCGGCCGTTGTGGTACTCCCATGCGTTGTCCAGGAAGGTCACGCCCAGGTCGATCGCCTTGCGGATCAGACGCACGGACTTGGCGTCGTCCCGTCCCTGGCCGGCGTGATGGCCCCCAAGCCCGAGCATTGAAACCTGAACGCCTGTGGCACCGAGGGGACGGGTGGGCACACCCGCAACGCCGGAATCCGCCCACGCCCGGGATATCAGGCCACTTGCACAAAGACCATACGCAGTACTCTGAATAAAACCACGCCTTGTCATGCCGTGCTCTGCCATGGTTCCACTCCTTCACCTGGGATTGACAGTGATCTCCTCAAGCCGAAACGTAATACCGAATCAGGGTCCGTCTGCTGCTTATTGTGGTCCGCCCAATTTCATTGGAATACCCAGGGAGTTTATATCTGGACAGCCATGGATCGGCCTTCTCCTCCGTAGGCGGTATTAGGCCCGTGCTGGAGCACGGGTGAACGGATTCAAAATGCAGCCTGTTTTATTTTACCCCCCGCCCCCTACACGCCGCCACCGGCGGCGTGTAGGGGGCGGGGCGGTGGTTTCGAGTCGAGTCGCACAACCCGCCGTAAACGGCAGGCCAAATACCGCCTGCGGCGGAGAAGGGCCGTAAACGGCCCTGAAACAATGAATTTGCCTCCGGCTAAATTTCTCGAGAGTTTCCCAAAGGCGATGAAAAATATTTTCGAAAATTCAAATCCATTTGAAACCGAATCGATTCCGCCAGCGAATACTCTGGTACGCAAGACAAATGATGCGGCCAGATGTCGGCCGCGGTCCCCCCACTGTAAGGAGATTACGATGAAACGTTCTGTTCTTGGATTGGCTTGTGTCGCTGTCGGTATCTTGTGCATTTCCTCGGTACGGGCTGCCGAGACATGTTCTGCATCGGCGGAAAAGAATAAGGGCAAAGACATTGTCGACACGGCAGTAGCGGCCGGTAGTTTCAAGACGCTGGCTGCAGCTCTTGGAGCTGGTGAACTTGTTGAAACACTCAAGGGTGCTGGCCCATTTACTGTATTCGCGCCCACGGATGAGGCATTCGCAAAGCTTCCGAAAGGGACTGTGGAAGATCTTCTGAAGCCTGAGAATAAGGAAAAGCTGGTGAAGATTCTAACGTACCATGTCGTGTCAGGGAAAGTATTGGCCGCGGATGTTGTCAAGCTGAAGAAGGTCAAGACCGTGGAGGGCTCGGAAGCCAAGATCAATGTCCAGGATGGCAAGGTGAAAATTGACAACGCAAAGGTAATCAAGACGGACATCCAAGCGTCCAATGGCGTCATCCACGTGATTGACGCAGTCATTCTGCCCAGGTAGATTGGATGCACCGCACTTGGGGGCCCAAGTCGGGCCCCCTTTTTTTTATTGCGCATGGGCCTGGGAATCGGGATGTGCATTCAACCTTACTTGAGCGAATTGCCGCCGGCGATCCGGATGCCCTGAAGGAATGCATCGACGATTATGGCGCCCTGGTCTGGTCACTCGCTCGCCGTCACTTGAACCGGCACTCCGATGCGGAAGACGCGGTGCAGGAGGTTTTCATCGAGATCTGGCGGAATGCCGGCCGGTTTGATCCCGCGATCGCGTCCGAGGCCACATTCATTACCATGATCTCTCGTCGACGCCTGATCGACCGACAACGGAAACAACGGCGATCCATCGTGACCCAAACCATTGTTGAAGAGCCGGCCGCGGATTCACGGGCCGGCCAGGATCAAGTCGATATCCAAGAAAGTGCGGAACGGATCCGGTTTTTCATGGATCGGCTGCGAACGGAGGAGCGGCGTGTGCTGGAACTGGGGCTGCTGGAAGGCCTGACCCAGAGCGAAATTGCGAAGGTCGCCGATATCCCGCTCGGAACCGTTAAGACGCACGCCCGTCGGGGCCTTATGCGCCTTCGCGAACTGCTTGGAGCGGACCTCAATCCGAATTCTGCTGAGGGCATGCAATGAATCGTTCTATGCCATCGGATTTTCCATAACGGTATTTGCAATCCCATCTGCGTTGGGCCAATCATGAACGAACTGAACGAAACGTCCTCAATCATTGTGAGTCATGCGGCTAGGGTTCTGGCAGGTTACGCGGCCAGCGAGCTTTTTGAGTCGCATCCGGAGCTGAGGGAAGATTCCAAGTCTGGCGCATTCCAGCGGTGGCAGAATCTCTTCGCCCAGTGTCTGGAGGAGTTGGCTGCCGCGATTGCCACGAATCGTCCTATTTTATTCATTCAGCACGTCCAGTGGATGCAAACTCTGCTCACAGCGCGAGGCGTGGATGGTAATGCCCTCAGATTGGGATTGGAATCTCTCTCCAAGGCGCTCAGCACTGAACTTCCGGAGGAGGCCGCGTCGGTTTCGAACAACGTATTCCAGGAAGCTATAAAGAGTCTCGAGCGGGAAATGACATCGCCCGCCAGGTCTCTTGGAACGGACTCGGTACATGGCCGTTTGGCTGGCAACTATCTCTTGGCGATTTTGGAGGGGGATCGAGCTCGGGCAGTTCGCCTGATTTTGGATGCCGCCGAGGCTGGATATCCGGCCCGTGACTTGTACATTCAAGTCCTTTTACCCGCCCAAGAAGAAGCGGGACGTATGTGGCAGAACGTGGAAATCAATGTTGCCGAGGAACATTTCGCCACGGCGACCACGAAGGGAATCATGGCGCTGCTGTGCAGTCTGGCTCCGGCGAAATCTCCCAACGGCAAGACACTGGTCGCCTCGGCCGTGGCGGGAAATCAGCATGACATCGGACTCCAAGCAGTGGCGGACTTCTTCGAAATGGATGGTTGGCGCGTCATCCAACTCGGTTGTGATGTTCCAATCCACGATCTGGTCCAGGCCGTTGGTTTTTACCATGCCGATCTGTTGGCCCTGTCGGTATCCCTGGGTTCACACCTGATGGTACTTAAGCAGACCATTCAGTCTGTACGGCGTAGTGAACGCGGAGCATCGGTGAAGGTGCTGGTTGGTGGCCGAGCTCTGACTTGGGCCAGCGATCTTGCCGCGGAGTTCGGCGCCGATGGGTATGCGGCCGATCCAGTGGGAGCCGTTTCTTTAGGGAATGCACTGGTGGGACTGGGCGGCCGTGCACCATCCCGCGGGGGCACATCGGAAGGAACTGGCAACCTCCCAGCAGATCGCGGGTAACTTGGACCACCTGGATTGAAGAAGACTCTTGTTGGTCAAACGGTCCCCATATGCAAGTTGATCTTGCTATGCAGGCATGCCAGATGAATCCGGTTTCTTGAATCCGATGATTCAAGGACTTTCTCTATGAGTCACTGATTGTCCATCGTGGTCCAGGAGCGTCTACGAGTTTCCTATTTCCCCGGGACATCCTCTGCCTTATCCACCAGCCAGTAGGCGATGCTGGTCGCAAGGATGACACCCGCCGTCGCCCAGATGAAATCAGAGCTTGTTTCCTTGAAATCCAGGATGATGACCTTTCGTGCAATCGCCATGAGCGCGGTGGCCACGACGATCTTAACGTGGATCACATCTTCGCGCAGATACATGATGATGTTCACGAAGATTTCCACTGCGATGAGTACCGCCAAGAATGCCCCGAAAGTCGCCAAAATATCTCTGATCGAAAGTACAAATCTGGGAGAAGAGCTTATCACCTTCTCGAAGAGCATCCAGGCAACATCAACGACCCCCAAAAGGATCAGGACCGTCATCAAGATGGCAAGGACGCGGACGGAAACACGGATAATGCTTTGAAGCACTTTCAGTAATGGTTCAGAAGAATCGCCGAGACCGGGCATTGAATTGTTCTCCTGTCAGGTGTCCATGGCACCGGCGCGTGGCTCCGCAACCGGTGCACCGATCAATCGCCTCGGCGCCAGAGGGGGTGCCTGGAGCGGATGTCTGCTTCAACTCGGCGCCAACTTAGGGTTTCCCGGACCTGTTTCGCCTCGGCCCGACATTCGGCAGCACGATCGGTGTCTTTGAGTCGCTCGTAGCAGTCGGCAATCGCTTCCCAAGCCGGGGCGAACATGACGTTGGCTGAAATACAATGCTGGAACTGTCGCCGCGCTTCTTCAGTGAATCCCTGTCTTAACAATTCCGTGCCGTGTTGAAAATGACTCTCAATGTCTGCTACCTGGTCGGTGACTTGCAACCGGAAGGTGTCCTCGGCTTTCACCAGGAGCATTGAGCAAGGCACCGCCTGAAGCACGCGTTCCGCAACACTACCGAGTAAAATTCTCGAAAGCCCAGAGAGTCCCACGGAACCCATGACGATCAGATCGGGCGATGTCTCCGCAGCTGCCGCGAGGATCTCGCGATCCGGGGGTCCATGACGCATCGACTTGCGCCACATAACGCCATGAAGATCGAATGGTCCGAGAAAATCGTCTAGGGCACGCTGGTGATAATTTACCTGCGCTCGCTGCTCCGCCTCTTTATTGCGGCCTAGCCAGCCGTAAAGTATGGAAACCGGCGGCACGACCGTTAGGACTGTCAACTCTGCCTCGAATCTGCGGGCCAGGAATAGGGCGTTCCTGAGCGCACGCGAAGAGGACTTGGAAAAGTCCACGGGGCAAAGAATGGAGCTTGGAACCACCTTGGATTTGGAGTTGACAAGCCACACGGGCCTGGAAGATTTGCGGCAAAGGCGTTCGGCGGTGATTCCAAGTGTCATTTGCTGGTCCGTTCCCGCCGAGCCTACACCTGCAATAATAACGTTCGGGTCGAGATCGTCAGCGTGGGCTAGGATTCTATCGAACGCAATTCCTTCAAGGATTTTTGCCTCGGTTACGGGAACACCTTCTTGCTCCAGTCGCGCTCTGTACTCGGCGAGGCGTTCGGTCGATTCCTTCTTCGCCAACTCGACTAGTATGGACCAATCACTAAATTCCTGAGGCAAGCGTAAAGACGACAACAGCGGGATCACGTGCAGTAGGCATACCTCAGATCCCAGTCTCTTGGCAACTTGGCAAGCCATTTCCAGCACAGCCTCGGTATCCGGCTTCAAATTCAATCCAACCAGGATCCGCTTGACTAGCTTCATCCTTGGAACTCCTTCATTGGGTTGCTACTATTGACTGAGGAATAGCGGAAGGTCTGCATGCCGTAGCACGTGAAGCGCGGTAGAGCCGAAAAGCCTGGATACAATCTGGCCCCGTCCACTACAACCCAGGACAACCAGATCCGCGTTCCACGAGGCGGCTTCCTTCAGAATCTCTTCGTGCGCGGTGCCTGAACAATGCACCGAGGTCGCATCAACTCCATGACTCAGGCAGTACGCACGGGCGTCGTCCGACAATTGTTGGGTTTCTTTTTCCTGACCGTTGCAGGCAAGGATGCGCAGTGCCAGGTCGGGCCAGAGGTGAAATCTGACGAATTGCTTCATTGCCTGCGCAGCTTGCATGGAACCGTCATACGCGAATAAGGCACGACAAATCGTCCGGTATTTCTCGGAAACGGCGAGTATCGGACACACGCCAGCTTTCGCCAGGCTGTTCAATACAATCGCAGGTTCAACGTCGTTGCCTCCAAAGATGTCGTACTCAAACATGCTGCGGAGTCCGAAGACCATAAGATCATGGTAGCGAGCATGTTGCATGAGCAGCATAAAAGGATTGTCATGCTCCCGGAGCACGGTCAAAGGGACGGCGTCCAGAACGCACTGTTCCTCCAAGGCAACGATCTCGGCGTCGATTTTCTCACGCGTGACCAGGATTCGATGCTCTCGAAGCTCCCTGGCAGCAGCACCACTGCCGAGCGGTACGGGGCCCAATCGACGAAGCCTCGCCTCATCCACGATGGTAACGGCGGTGACTTGGGCCCCGTGTAATCTGGCGAGTTCCACGGCCCTGCGAATGGCCACCGTCGTGAAGGGCGTGCCGCCAATCCCAATCAAGATTCTCTTTATCACTGCATCCGCTCCTGTCAACTGGAGGATAGTATAACCAACCAATCCAGCATGGATTCGCCCTTTCCTTCATGACTGGTGATTCGTCACAGCTTATCGCTTATACTAGTGGAAATCAAATTCCCCATCACGGAATCACAATCCAGCAATGAAACCAGCAGGAGTTCCTATTATGAAAGATCTTATGACTCGACGAGGATTCGTACGCGCAGCGACGGCGGGCTCCGCCGTGCTGGTAGGATTGAGCGGCGGCCGCACAGCGCCCGCGAAAGCCGCCAGCGCGGACCAGCCGGCCTTGCTCGGAGGGACGCCCGTTCATCAGGGCGGCTGGCCTAAGTGGCCCGAGTGGAAGCAGTCGTGGGAACCCGAGGTTCTTGACGTACTACGGAGCGGAACATGGTGCTGCTCCGGCGGCGGCGGCCAGGTGGCCCAATTCGAGGAAGGCTATGCGAAATTGCTCGGCGCGAAGCGATGCGTGGCGATGGCGAGCGGCACCACCTCGCTGATTACCAGCATGCACGTGGCGGGCGTGGATGCCGGTGATGAGGTGATCACCTCGCCGTATACGTTCATCGCCACGTACAACACGATTCTCATGCTCCGGGCGCTGCCGGTTTTCGCCGACACCGATCCAGCCACGCTGACGATGGACCCGGCCTCGATCGAAAGCCGGATCACCGATCGCACGCGCGCGATCATGCCGGTGCACATCTACGGCATGCCCTGCGACATGGACCCGATCAACGCGATCGCAAAAAAGCACAACCTGGCGGTCGTGGAGGACGCGTGCCAGGCATGGCTCGCCGACTACAAGGGCAATAAATGTGGCACGCTCGGCGACCTGGGCTGTTTCAGCTTCCAGAACTCCAAGCACCTGCCCGTCGGCGACGGCGGCGCGATCGTCGGCAATGACGACGCGTTGATGGATCGATGCCAGTCTTTCCACAACTGCGGCCGATCCTTCGGCAACTACCGCGGTAGCGGCTGTTTCTCACGGGGTAGCAATTTCCGGATGAACCATTACCAGGCAGCCATCCTATCCCAGCAGTTCGACAAACTGGTCCAAGAAACCAAGATCCGCCAGGCGAACGCGGACTACCTGACGGCCGAGTTGAAAAAGATACCCGGCATCGAGCCGGTCCGGTTGCCGGAGAACAGCCGTGCGGTTTGGCACCTGTACGCTTTCCGATACGATCCAGGGCAGTTCAACGGGCTACCGCGTGATAAGTTCCGAAAAGCACTCGGTGCCGAGGGCATTCCGAACGGCAGTGGATATAGCGAACAGTATTTCGACGGGTTGCTTGACGAGGCGATCGCCTCGCGTGGCTTCCAGCGGCTGTTCCCCGCGGAGCGGCTCAAGCAGTACCGCGAAAGCCTCAAAGATCTTCCGGGCAACAAGCAGGTGTGCGAGACGACCGTTGCGATCTTCCACTCCCTCTTGCTAGCCGACCGGAGTGATATCGATGATATCGTCGAGGCGATTCGCCGGATCCACGCCCATAGCGCCGCGTTGGTCTAGCCCGAATATCTCATGAATGTGGGCTAAGTTCTGCCGAAAAGGGTGGTTTTAATAAGATTTTTCGGCGTCCCATTCCGAAGTCCCGGACACGTTTTATCCTGGCAACCCAACAAATGCATTTCTTGCTACATAGCTAGCCACCTGAGGATCAACTCATCTCTATTTCAAATCCCCGGCGGTAATCCCGTCCCACCAGTTGCTGCGCTGCCGGATCTCCAAGAATCCTCTCTCCAACTGGATCCCAGCGGATTTGGCGGTTGAACCGGGCTGCGATTCCTGCCAGATGGCAGGTGCTCAGTGCACGATGGTGACTGAACACGTCCGAGATCGGTTCCAGGCGGTCACGCACCGATTCGAAGAAGTTACGGAAGTGGTCCACGAGCGGACGGTTCTTGTACACAGCCTCCAGTGCCCCAGCTGGCAGGGGATTCGACTTAAGATCTTCGACTGGCTTACCCGTGATACGACTCCGATTCACGAATATTCGGCCATCCGTGCCCTCGAACAGGACACCGTTATCCCCATCATGCCGCAACTCGATTTCGATTCCATCATCAAAGGTCGCTCGGATCAAGAACTCCGTCGCTGTGTTATACCGGGACGAGTCAACCGGATAACCGTGCTGGAACTCGACAGGGTGACGCACGAAGACCGGGTTCACGGTCACTGGACCAGTCCCGGCCTTGTCTAAGCCCCAGGTAGCGATGTCAACGTGATGAGCTCCCCAGTCGGTCAATTTACCGCCGGAATACTCATACCACCAGCGAAACTCATAGTGGCACCGCGACCAGCTTTTTGTCTCACCGTAGTCACCCGCCAAGTAGCGAAACTCCGTTTGGCTAACCGGTCCTTGCCACATATTCCAGTCCAGCTCCGCTGGCGGCGTGACCACGGGAATTTTTGGACTGGCGGGCGCTCCCCCGATACAGCAGGTCGCCTTGCGGACTTTGCCCAGCCGCCCGGCTCGTATGATCGCGACGGCGGTAATGAATCGTTGCTCACTGCGCTGCTGCGTGCCCACCTGAACGACGCGCCCTGTCTGTCGGCAAACATCGTTGATTTGTCGGCCTTCGGCGATGGTCAGCGTTAACGGCTTTTCGCAGTAGACGTCCTTGCCCGCCAATAGCGCTTCGATCGCGATCTTCGCATGCCAGTGGTCCGGAGTTGAAATGTGAACCAGATCAATATCCGGATTATCTAGGACCGCACGGTAGTCGTGATGGATCGAGGGTACGACATCGGACCACCCCCGGACCAGTTCGGCCGCCCGTTCGCAGCGGCTCGCATCCACATCACAAACCGCAACGTAGTCCCCGTATTTTTGCATCTCCGGCGCTGCTCCCCAGGGCCCGTCAATTCCAGTGGCTTTGATGTACCAGCGACTACCCGTCCCGATCGCCGCCATGCGAGGCCGCTCGTTTGCGGCAACAAATCCCGCGGCGGCTGCGGAACGAGTTCGCAGCAGGGCCGGTCCCGCCAAAAACACACTTGATTTGAAAAAATCACGCCGCGAACATGGTGAGTTACGCATGTCGAAGGCTCCTAGTCAGGGCTCTCCCGCCCCTTCTGATAGTGGCTAGTGCGGTCTAGCTGGCTTTGTCCGGATACAATGTGAAGTAGGATTCCTT
>JAFGFZ010000209.1 GCA_016930815.1 Pirellulales bacterium
CGCACCCCTACCCCTCTCCCAGAGGGAGATGGGACGGAAGAGAAAGTTGTTTTTCGGCCGCTCCTTGGCTGTGGCATCGCCGCTTTTGGACAGAACAATATAGAAGAACAACTTAAGATCTCTTAGTCAAGGTGCCTACTTCGAGGAAAATTCAAGGTGGCCAGTATCCGTAATCATCACCGAAAAGGAATGCCTTGGCGGCCTTGGTATCGCCCCGCTCGCCATTCACCGCCAGCCCTAGCTGGAACCGGCTTTGGCCAGAGGAATCATTCAAGATACCGGCTCATCCCCCCAACCCGGCCGTTGGCGGATTCTGTTCGATCCGCAGTGGGGTGGTTTGGAAACGATTGTGTTCGAAGATCTAAGCGATCATCATGCCTTTCTTCTTGTCGATGACGGCCCGTGTAACTTCTAGACCAAGAATTGCCGATGCACCCTTGGCTCCTTCTTCGGCGACTTGTTCTCCAGAATCAAACCAAACGTAGTAAATACGCCTGCGGGCAATAAAGCCTGGTGTGATGCGGTCGATAAGGCTCCTTTTTCTAGGGACCGGACGATCTTGAACGAAAGCCAGGAGCGATCGGGAACTGAACCAACCTGTTTTAGAATGCGCGCAGATTAGTTGAACCACGTCGCCCCTGCGGAATACTTTCGGAACGAACGGCGTTTTGAAATACAGAAGGAGAATCGCCAACCAACTTTTCGGATTTTTTCGAATTACCTTGGCAACCCATTGTGTATTTCGAAACAGTAGGAAGATCCCAACAAAAGTTGCTGCAAGTAGGATAAATACGACAAGAATCGCAACGCCACCTCCAACGGCATCTGCTAGAGCCATATACACAATACCAAGCAAAAATACTGCAACTAGCAGTAGCGGACCCAAAAACACCAGAGCGATGCCGAGTGAGGCCAGATATAAAGGTAGCTTGATAATGAAAAGGATCGTCTGCAGTAGATAATACAGCCAAAGCGGAATGGTCAGAGGTTCACGTTCCGTCAACACAATAGAATCATCCAAAAGGTGGAGATCCAGTTTGAATCCCTCCGACTTCAAATCCATGTACTCGAGGGTGTTGAGTTTTTGATTTCCCCTTATCGGGTACCTTGGATTCATTCCTTCGACAATCTGTTGCATGGCGCGATCCAGAACATCTGGTGGTGTCTCCCAAGGGTAAAGTTCTTTGTCGTATGCATGGAGTGCCTTATCTGGCCTAGCATCCTGCACATCCGCGGCCGGATGAGCAACTTGTCGCTCGGTGGGAGTTGAGAACTGACGTGCCGGGGATTCTTGTCTAAGTGGCGGTGGAGGTGGAGGCGTGGACCTAGACACAACCGGGGCAGACCTGGCTCCACCCTCAGAAGGCACTGGAATTTTGACTACCCCGCCACACCCAGGACACTTTCCATGCTTCCCTGCAGCGGAATCCGGGGCCTGCACATTTTTCCCACACGATGGGCAGATGACTTTGATTGGCATAGTTCTTATTCCAAGGAGACAGAAACGTGTTTCACGTTTCGAAGCTTCTCAAGACTGATCTTCATGATACACTCGATTCTTCCAGCAGGATATTCGTAGTGATGGTCCCCATTTGTTTGATAAAAAAAGAGCGGTCCGATAAAGTGACCACGTATGCGCTAATCTGTGAAAAAGTAAGTGGCTGCGCGATAAGGCACTTCGCGCGTGGTGATGTCCTGGCCCTTCAGCTTCTTAGCCAGCTTTTCTACTTCCACCAGCGCCTTAATCTGTGCGTGGTGAAGGCCGTCCTGCTCCCATTGCTTGACCAGGTCGAATTTCTGCACGTATCCCCGGCTAAACATGAGCACCTGGTCCTTGAGGAGCTGATCGTATCACCATTTGTATCTCTCCCACGACTAGATCGGTCGATGAAGTACTGCCCCGGATACCCATGGGCGAGCGAGGCATTCACATCTCCTTATCCGGCGTCACCTTGCCGGTTGGTCCCGGTTTGACTTCATTGCCAGGGCGTTTAATTTTCGAGTCTTTTTCATCGGTGAAACCGCCAGGAGCCTGGCCGGTGGACTGGCCACTTCCTTGTTTGATCGGCTGTACGATTCTGCTGTCGAGCATCTCGCGGGCCGTGTTGGCAGCCGCATTGGTCAGACTGGGGACATAGACGGACATCGCATACGCCCAGGCATGATCGTCGTCGAACCAGGACTTCGTATTGACGCCAGGTGGCAGGATTCCGCGGCGGGCACTCTTGTACATATCGTTCGTTTCCAGCCGCGCGACAAATGTTTGCCGCGCCTCATCCAGCTTGCGGACCGCCGTGGGATCTTTCCGCGCCAGGGGATCCTCCGAATCGAGCGACTCGAATTCCTGAACCTGGTCCTTGAGCGATTCGACAACACTCCCTTCCCAGGTGGCTCTATCGCCAACCATCAAGCCGCAGAGGGCATCCTTGGCCCGCGCGCTGGCGATCTTCTGCGCGGAAAGGTTATGTTTGAGCTGGACAGCCCGGTTTTCACTCGTGCGGACAATATCACTGCCGAAACCAACAAATGCCGTCTCACCTGTAGAACGCATCATGACGATACGACCACCCACTGGCGGTACTAAACCAGTACGCACTTCATCGATGACCTGGTTCAGACCGTCGCGGAGGCTGTCTGCCTCAACCACATTCGGCGCTGGCCGAGCTAGTTTGCCACGTGTTTTCGGCGTTGTCACGATCGTCACATAGACACTGTTCTGAGCGGTGTCGTCTCGAACCTGGTAGATTACGAAGCCGCGCAACATCATATCCACCGTCTGTTTCAGGGATTCCTCACTCGCACTCGAAATATTGGTCATTTCAGTTTCCGGCAAGTTGATATTCACCAAAGCTTCCCGGACTGTTTCCTTCCCTTCGTTGGTCAGGCCACCCAGGATTTCAGCTAGATTCTTCTTTGCCATGGTAAAAGCAATCACATAGGCTTTTCGTTTCGCGATACGGGTTGCCGTCGGATTCGTCATCGTGCGATAGGATGCCACTCCGGTGGCGACAAAACCCAAGCCGCTCGGAAACTTCACCATTTGGGCACCGACTTCCCCGGTATCGCCGCCCTGGAGATCGTTGATGTTCTCCTGGACCGCCGCATTGACGGCATCCTGTGCTGTCGCAGCCGTCACGACATCATCCTTGACCACTACTTTCTCTGGCTGTTTAACATCGACCGGCCCCCCTTGAACAACCGGTAGAAAATCATCTGCGGTTACCTGTGCGAACGCGGCGCAAGGCACTATCCAAACCGACAGTAATAAGATAATCGTCAATAGAATGTTGGTGCGGTACATGTTTTGATCCTTTCTTTAAGTGCATCGAATATGGATTTCATTCATTAGGTTGATCGACCAGTCAATCCATCATGAATTGCATTAGGCGGAAAATCCAAGATGGGACCAGCATGGCGGTAATATAATATCACGGTTCTTCGGGGGAAACTTCCTCTTGGCTCCCATGCTCGAAATCATTTTCATTCTCGGCCGGCGATTGTGAAATCGTTTCTTTTAACTGCTCGGAAGCCAGGCGGTAGGCCCTCTCCGCAAGAGCTTGTGCGGCATCTGTTTCGATTGCTAGTGCCATATCCCCCGCGGTTTCCAGAAAGTCCACGGTTGCTTCCCGGTCGAATGTTTCCATTGCCTCGGTTAATACCCGCAACGCGTCGTCGTTCTGATCGAGTTCCTTGAAACAGCGCGCCGCATCCAAATAGAGCTGCTCCGACACAAGCTTGCGGCTGTGCAAGTGCCTCCATAAAAGTAACGCATCTTTCCAATTGGACCGGTCCATCAATGTGCGGGCTTGGCGATGCATCACATCACGATAGGCAATCTTAACTATTTGAAGCTCGACCGGCTGCAACAAATGGCCGGTCAAACTGGATTCTTCGGCGAGTACATACCCTACAGCATAATCATCCTGGATCCCCGATGCATGAATGACTCCTCGGATTTTTCCAGTCACATGAAGTTTTCCAGCGGCCTGGATCATCGCTTGGCGCAGAGTCGTGGCATCCGTCAAGCCGCTTTGAGCATATTGGTCCATCAGTGATTTTGCTCGGAGTAATTCGTGCGTCGCCAGCATGTGAGTCAGTTCCAGCAAAGCGGGCGTAACGCGTTGCCGCTGATCCACGCCAGGCAAGGGTTTGCTGGCCACGGCGAAAAGAGTGGAGGCAGCGCGGCCAGACCAGCATGTCTCTGTTGGATGTTGCCGTAGGACCGTCGCCATGGCATCTCGAACGGGATCTGGAATATCGGCCCTTGACAAATATCGAGATGCGGCGCCAGAGCCAGCATCGGAGCCAATCGCTTTTTGTTGTGGATCGTCGACGTCTGGCACAGCTTTACTCGTGGAACCAGAAACATCGACTTCCGACGGCTTAGACCCGCTCGGTTTGTCTTGCTTCTTGAGCTCAAACTCGACTCGGGTGATCCATTGATCTCGGATTTCACCCTGCCAGACGCGTGGCTGGAAACCATCCAATTCGATCGTGATTTTTCTCACACCTGGTGGCACAATAAAAAGGCCATCCGACTTGCCAAGGACCCTTCCATCAAAAACAATCTCCGCACCAGATGGAACGGTGCGGACATATAATCGGGTGGTAGCCGTTTCCGATGTCTCGGGTGGAAGAATACCGACACCGGCCAAGGCCACGATAAGCAAAATTGTGGAAAACATGGAAAGGTCCCATTTCAACGCTGTTGACGTGAACTATAATAGCTCGCATATACGGTGGCAAGCGCGGCACATGTTAAAGAAGTATTACCGCTGCGGCTCAATATCTGCCATGGAATTTCTCAAATTTCGATTTTTTAGGCAAGTTATTTGAAGTTCCACCCATGAGCAGCGATACACAGCACACCTTCCTGGAGCGCCTGCGGGAGGGCATGGAACCACTCGCTTGGGACGCTTTTTTCGAGCGCTACTGGAAGCTCGTTTATTCCTTTGCGAAAAACCACGGATGCTCCGACGACACGGCGGAAGACATTGTTCAGGATGTCATGTTTGCCGTGTTCGATCAGCGAGAGGTTTTCCGGTACGATCCGAGCCGCGGCCGCTTTCGGAATTGGCTTTTGACTGTGGTCCGCAATACGATTTCAAAACACCGCAGGCAATTGTCGGAGAGGATTCGTGCCAGGGGGGGCGATTCTGACGGGGGGAACGAACCAGAAGCCAAAGAAATTCCCCCCGATGCCGCCTGGGATGCCACTTTCGAACAAGCTCTCCTGATCGCCCTTCTGGAGATCGTCCGGCAGGAAGTCACGCCAGCCACTTTTCAGGCATTCGAGCTCACAGCTTTGCATGCAAAAAGCGGGGAAGAAGTTGCTGAAATGACCGGCCTGAGCCGCAACGGTGTCTACTCAGCCCGCAAACGAGTTTTATTACGCCTCCGGGAACTGGGGGCGAGATATCGGGAGGATGGCCAGCTAACCGATCGAATCAAGGAGGCCTTGGAATCGTTCCCGAATGCTGCCATAGAACGCTCCATGACAACGCGCATGGAAGAAACGGCAAAATCAAGATAGGGATTTCATCGTTGAACGAGACGGTCACAACGAGTTGGCATGGCGATCAATGGACTCCGCCCAACCTACCGGACCTCGATCTGGTCCGGCCTATCGGTGAAGGAGGATTCGGGATTGTGTGGCTCGCAACGAATCGAACTACGGGATCGCTGCGCGCGGTTAAAATTATTTCCTTGGACCGGTCTGGTCGGATGGATCGGGCAGGTCGTGAAATTACATCGATTACCCGCCTGGAAGCCAATGTCCGAAGCCACCACCCCAATCTGCTCGATATCCAGCATGTAGGAAAAACCAACGATTGTCTCTTTTATATTATGGAGCCCGCAGATGATCTGTCCGGCGCGCCGGCATCGTTGGATCCGAACTATCAACCCGCCTCCTTGAAAAGCCGATTGCGTGCCGGATTTCTATCGGTTGATGAATGCCTCCAATTCACCCAAGGGCTATTGGCTGGTCTGGTTTGCCTTCATGATGCCGGGATGGTCCATCGGGATGTCAAACCGGCGAATTGCCTGTTCGTCGGAGGTGAACTGAAGCTGGCCGATTTCGGATTGCTAACCGAAGCCGACCACCAGGTTTCACGCCTGGGAACTCTAAAGTACATGCCACCCGATGGAAGAATGGATACCCGCGCCGATATTTATGCGGCAGGCTTGGTGATCTATGAAATGATCACTGGTCTGCCGCCAGAGAACGCACCGCGTCTGGGAGAAAGAGCAGGCCATGTAGCGGACCAACCCATCCTCCGAGCTCTCAACAAGCTGGTCCTTACTGCAATCCATGCAAACCCGCAACAACGGTTTCCTGACGCCCGGTCGATGCTCGCCGCGCTACGCATCCCGGAACCGACTTCGAGCCCTCATACAAAACCATGGAAAAAGCCCCGTTTGGCAATCATCACTCTAGTCCTTATCGCGATTATTTGTTTAATGGTCTGGTGGTTCTGGCCGCACTACGTCCCGATCAACTTTATTTCCAACCGCTACGAAGCCACCATCTACCTGGATGGAGTCCTTCAAAAGGATCCAGAGGGGGCCCCTTATAAAACTCCGTGTACTATCCCGAAGATTCATGCCCGTGTGCAACATGTCGTCTTGAAAGATCCTGCATTCGGGGATTTGGATTTGGGATGGATCGACTTCACAAAGTATCGGGAAATCAACGCGAATTGGGATTCCCCATAGTTGCAATCAAGGAATTCTTTTCGTTGGCCTGACGTGCTTGGAGGTACTTGAGTCGGCGCTGATTCCGCTCGGCCTCGCGATGGGCACGGTTCTTCTCCCGCATGGAGAAATAGGTATCGACTCCCTTCTCACGATTTTCCATTCGGATCCGCTCTGCTTCGGCGGCATTTTTCATGGCTTGGGATATCAGGAATTGGTATTGGGCCTGGGCTCGGATCAAATCGGCCCTTCCTCTGGCATAGGATTCAAAGGCCGTTGCCGGGCGATAGTAGGCCGGCACGCCAAATGCCCACTGTGGAGCACTGGCATACTGTGGCTGGTGGTTCTGGCCATTGGCCGTCACGGTGATGCTTACGAAAATGGCAATCATGGTAAAAAAGAGGCGTTTCATTGCAAGATCCTTATGGGAGGGTGGTTTTTTCTGATTCTTGCCCGGTCATTCTAGGTTTACCGTCCCGAGGAAGAATCTTGCACAGAATCTGAGAAAATATGGACGATTTCCTGAAGGATCTTGCCGACTGGATCTCCATGGATTTGGAGAAAGATCCTCAGCAAAAATGATAATACTCCATACGGGCCGAAGTACTTCCGAGCCGGAGTGATACCAACTAGAC
>JAFGFZ010000210.1 GCA_016930815.1 Pirellulales bacterium
AACGCCTGAGCAAGTCATCGGAGAATTCACTTCGCAGAATGGCAACCCCGTCACACATCAACTTGAAAGCCCATCATCGATGGATGTTTGCGCCGTGAATCAACCAGGGCGACCCGTGGAGCCGGGTCCTTTCCGAGTGGATCTGCAGACCCCAGCTGCTTTCCTTGCCAATCGTCATTAGAAACATGTTTTTCCGTAAATATCGCACACATCGTAATCGCTGGCCTCGTCGTGGTAGAGTTCGTCAAGTGGCAGGGTGGCGGCACTCCGCAAGGCAAAGCGACGGATCCGGTGGTTGATGAGCCGCTTGGCCTCGGCAATCCGTTTCTCTTTCGACGTTGGGCCGCCGAAGAGGCTTTGCTGCACCCAATCCCGCCAGCAGAGTTTCCCGGCAATCAGGTGCATGTACTGAACGACGATGCCTGGAGACCAGACCTCGAAAAAAAGCTGGCGGCCTGCTTCCAGCAGGGTCCGAAAATCGGCCGTGCTTTGGGGCACATGGCAACAAGCCCCTCGAACCGGTCCGGACTTGTACCGAAGGATGAGCCTTAATTCATTGCAGAAGACGCGGTGGATATCGAGCGCTTCAATCAACCGTTCCGTGTTTCTCACCAGCCAAGCATCCAGGCGATCCCTGTCCGCAGTGGCCCGGCCAACACTTCCGCCACGCGAAATGTACTTGTGCGGTGTCCGGCTGGTCAGGATCGGTTTCGTCACCGTGCCGCGAAGTTCCCACCAGAGTTCTTCACCCGATTTCGTAAGAAGCTTGCGGATCAGCCGGCGATCCGCGGCCACAAAGTCGCCGCAGGTATGGATCCCATGGATCGCCAGCCGCTGCTTGCTGCGAATGGCAATCCCGGTCACTTTCTCGACGGGAATGTCCGCGAAAAATTCCGCTGTCTCCTCCGGATCCAGAAAGACGGCACACCCGAAAGGCTTGTTGAATGACGAAGCCAGTTTCGCAAGTGTCTTCGTGCGTGCAACACCAACACTTACCGGAATCCCCACCTCGAGAAGCACCCTCTGCTGCAAGCCACGCGCGGCATCTGGAAGCGGTGCGCGAAACGACATCTCCAGACAAGCAGCGTCGAAAAATTGCTCATCAATCGAGTAATATTCAACAGACGGGCTGACGCTTCGCACCACCTCCAAAAGGCGGCGCGATAATACTTCGTACCAGGCATAATCGCGCTTGACAAAAACGGCCTCGGGACAAAGAGGGACCGCGTCCCATATCGGCATCCCTGTCGTGACGCCACACGCCTTCAATTCATAACTCTTGGCAATAACACACGCACCCTGGTTCGATAAAACGCCGACCGGCTGCTCGCGCAAGTGAGGGAATCGCGCCCGCTCACACGAAACATAAAAGCAATCGGCGTCGATGTGACCAACCAGCGGCATCCCAGTCGTTCCAGGAAGGGGCAGCCGAAAAACAACTTTCCCTTCGAACCCCTCTCGACCCTGGAGTTCGAGTAAGGGCAAAAATTAGAAAGTTATTTTTCGGCCAATCCTAAGGACAACGAAACAAAAGTATACCTATACATAAGTCCATCGTCAAGATGATTTTCAAAGTTGAAGCCAAGCGGCTTCCAATCTGGGAAATCGTATGTCTTGCCCGACTGGGATCTCGCGGCTTGCCGTAACTTCATGCAATGTATGAATTTAGGTGCCTCCGGCCAAAAGCGTATGATGACCTTCTAAAACACAAGTGGATTCCATGATCCTGCCAAGCCCTGACCGTAAATCATTCGGATAACTGGTTTTATGATGCGGAACTTTGTTGCAGCGTCCGCTTGGCCATCGGGGGAGGCCGGCTGGTTCTCTTTTTTCTCTTCGGGCAGTATGATACAGTCGATCCGCTTGAAATGAGTAAGCTTCTCACGGCCATCGCCGAGCAGGCCGACAAAACAAAAGAATAGTGAACCGGAGGAGATTCCAACATATGCGCCCGCTTAGCAAAATCAGCCCCGCGTGGTGGGATTATACAACCCTGGACCAAGAAATCCTGAATGACGCCGCCCGGCTCTCGGCCGACGATTTGCAAGGCCTGTCGCGTGACGGTTTCACCGTGAAATTCTACGACACACGCGAAGATTTTTATCTGGCCGAGGCACTCGAATATATCGATGCTTGGCGGCAGGCCACCGAGGAAACTCCTGCCGGTATCTGCGGTCCAATCGGCCCGACGGAACAGCTTCCGCTGGTCGCGCGGCTGGTCAATGCATTGGAACTCGATCTTTGCCATGCCCATTTCTGGGGAATGGATGAATGGGTCCTCGATGGCCGCGAAACGCCAGAAGATTTTCCGCTCAGCTTCGCCCGAGCGGATCGCGAACTCTGCTTCCATCGTATTCGGCCGGACCTCCAAATGCCCCCGGAAAATCTCCATTTTCCTAAAGTGGATACCCGGTCGGACTTTTCGGCCAGCTTTGACACGATCCGTTGCGTCCTCATGCAGGGTGGTCAGGGGGAGGTGAAACATTGGGCATTCAACGACCCGCCCAAGCGGGAGGGCGCGTCAATCGATTCCCCGCCAGCTCCCGAAGTCTATCGCCAACTAGCCACCCGCGTTGTCGATCTGCATCCGATGACGATCATCCAGAACGCACGGACGTCCGGCGGGGGAGTCGTCACGAACGTCCCTCTTCAAGCCCTGACTGTCGGACCGGTCGAAACATGGAAAGCGGAAAAGGTATCCATCTGGCATGCCGGAAACCACGATAATCCATTCGGCCAGCGTTTGACCGCGCTCATGATCTCCAAGCGGCTCCCCGATTCCGCCGTCCCAATGTCCCTGCTCGCGGATCACCCGAACGTCCAATTCAACTACTACCGCGGCGGGATCGGCTCGTGCGATACCGAAATGCATTAGAAATGGCACGTTTCCCCAAACCCTACCTAGCCGCGCTGGGATTGATTCTGTTATGGATTCAATCTGTCGATGATGTTCTGGCCAGTTCCCCGGATCGTTTTGATTTGGACCCATTGAATGCCGCACCATTGCCCGGCTATCGGAGCATCCAGGAATTCGGAGTATTGCCCGAAAACGACCCCGAAAAGAATCGTGCATGTCTGCAGAAAGCCATCGATTGGGCATCACCCCGCGGGGCTGCCTTGTTTGTCACGCCTGTAACTGAACCGTATCGAGTTGCAAGTGGAATCGTCCTGCGCCGGAATGTCTCCCTGGTCGGAGTGCACGGCCCGGTTGGACGCGGCACCCGGCACCCGGATAAGCAACAACCGGTGGGGAGCCTGTTCGCAATCGAGGATTCGCAGAATCCGTTCATCACGGTCGAAGGGGCCACCCAATTGCGTGGTTTGCAGTTCTGGTACCCTAGGCAAACACGGACAGATCCATTGCAAATCATCGAATATCCACCGACCATCCAAGGTTCCCATAGCACGGCGGCCCAGGGCGTGACACTCTCCTCTCTCACCTTCTACGGCGAGTTCACCGCGATGGACTTCCGTGCCCCACGCAAGGCCTGCTGCGAACAGGTTCTGATCGAACACTGCTACGGTTACCCGTTGAGCGGGCAGTTTGTCCTGGTCGATCACTGCTACGATATCCCGCGATTGCTCCATTGCCATATCAATCCCGCCAATCGCCGATTCATCGATGGTGGCTATAGCCGAGCTGTCATCAATAGCGTGATCGCACGTAAAACATTCGCCTACTGGATCGATCATACCGACAACGCCCAGATCATTGATATCTTCACGTTCGGCACATTCGGTGGGATCTACTTGGGGCCGGCGACCTATGGGCAAATGACAAATTTCAATTTCGATTGCGTCACGGTCGGGATTCACAAACTGGGCGATTCGACATTCAACCGGAACTGGCAAATTGCCCAGGGTTCCATTATCGCTAATACTGGCCCGGAAATTCGAGATGTGCATCCGATCATCATCGAGGGCCAAGGGCATACCGCGCTATTGAACGTCGAGGCATTCTCTGGCCCGAACGAAGCTCTGACAACATGCAACCGCTCATGGGACTTTTTGCTGATTCGGGGCGACAAGAAGCTGACCGTTAGTTTGTTCGGATGCCGCATGCGCAATTATGAAGCAGACGCACCAATCACGAGCGAGAATCCAAACGCAATCGTCCAGGCGATGGGTTGTGTCGACAGAAACGAAGAGCCGTTCCAGATTAATATTCCTTAAATCCATGACGAGTGTACCTTCGATGTCTAAACGAGCATTTGCCATTGCCGCGCATCCGGATGACATTGAATTTGTCATGTCCGGAACGATGTTTCTTCTAGCCGGGGCTGGCTATGAATTGCATTACTTGAACATCGCGAACGGCTCGTGTGGCTCGACAGAGCACGATGCTTGCACGATCGCCGGGATCCGCCGTGACGAGGCGATCGCGGCGGCCAACTATCTGGGGGCGACGTATCACGAGAGTCTGACAAGCGATCTGGCCATCTTCTATG
Source organism: Pirellulales bacterium (assembly GCA_016930815.1). GTDB lineage: Bacteria > Planctomycetota > Planctomycetia > Pirellulales > Lacipirellulaceae > JAFGFZ01. Next base: position 4,449 of record JAFGFZ010000210.1, read on the forward strand.
AACGGCAGACACTTGCCCGGTTGGCATCCATCTTCCGCGACGTGGCCCCGGAGATTTTACTCGTCCATTCACCTCAAGATTACATGGAAGACCATATGATGGCATGCCGGCTGGCAGTCACGGCGGCCTTCGCGCGGGGGATGCCGAATTTTCCGGTCGATCCACCCCGCAAACCAATCGACCAGGATGTGACACTCTACCATGCCCAGCCACACGGCAACTGCGATGCACTCGGACGCCCCGTGCACCCCGATTTCTTCATCGATATCACGTCGGTGATCGACCGGAAGCAGGCAATGCTGGCCAAACACACAAGCCAAGGCGCGTGGCTCGGTTCAAGTCAAGGCATGAATTCTCATGTCGCGGCAATGGTTGACTTCGCACGCGATGTTGGCAACCTCTCCGGCCGCTTCGAATTCGCCGAAGGCTGGCGGCGTCATTACCATGTCGGTTTTTGCGAACCGGATGCCGACCCTCTGACCGTGGCACTGTGCCAATACCTGCAAGCAATGATGGGGCAGGTCTCAAGATAGAACATCATTTCTAAGTCAACATAGAAGCCCGGCTTTTTGAAAAAGCCGGGCTTTTTTTTAGAAAAGCCGGGCTTCTTCGAATAGATTGTTTTGCATCCAACGCTGAAAGCGTTCAATATTGTAGCCCAGGGCGAGGGACCGCGAGTCGTCGAGCGGTCACGCAGCCCTGGGTTGGCTTTCCCAGAAATCCGGCGGTCGAGGAATGGAGGTGAATACCCTATTCGCTCATTTCGAGACCGCAATGGCATCCGGCATGCTATTCTATTCTGTGCTGGCATGACCACTTTGTATAGAATCGCACCATGTGGATGATGACAATGGTTTGCCATATCGTGATGGGCGAATGGATGCCATGTTTTTCAATATACGACATTCGCGCCAGTGCGATACTCCGAGTCGACCGCCTTGATTTCGGCCTCGGCAAACCGAAATCGCTGGCAATATTACCGGCTCGGCCGAAATTCTGGATCGGTTTCCAACCTAGGGCGGCGCGTCCGATCGCTGCGCTCACGTCCGCTTGCCCTAGGCTACGATCTTGAACGCCTGCGGCGTAAGAGAATTAAGCGGTTTGACATCACCGGTTTGAAAAAAAGAAGATAAAAAAACCATATAGGAAATCGCGCGCCATTCGATCAGGAATTCGCGCTTCCAACAAGGAGAAGGTGCGCCGTTGAATTGCAATCAATGGTGCTCTTCACAATCAATTATCGGAAGATCTTATCTGTTTGAACGAAGAAGCCCGGCTTTTATAAAAAGCCGGGCTTCTCCGAACAAGATGATTTTTGCATCAAACGCTGAAAGCGTTAAATATTGCAGCCCAGGGCAAGGGACCGCGAGTCGTCGAGCGGTCACGCCGCCCTGGGTTGGCTTCCACGAAATTCGGCGGTCGAGCATAGAAGGTGATTACCCCATTCGTTCATTTCGAGACCGCAAAGGCATTCGGTATGCCATGGCATCCTACACCGGCAGGGCGAATCTTGCATGAAATCGGTGCGGGTGGGTGATGACGATGGTGGGCTATGACGTAACGGGCGAAAGGATGCCATGTTTTTGTGGGATATGACCTCCGCATCGGTGCGATACTCCAATTTGACTGCCCTGGTTTCGGCCTCGGTAAACCGAAATCGCTGGCAACATCGCCGGCTCGGCCGAACTTTTGGATCGGTTGCCAACCGTGAGCGTTGCAACGATGGCACCATGGAGCTAACAAAACATGGCTTGAAGCAAAGGCCTGATCATGCCGGAGAATATCCAGCATGC
>JAFGFZ010000211.1 GCA_016930815.1 Pirellulales bacterium
ACATCGACATAAACGGGGGATTCGATCGAGTAAAGAGACTGAGTGAATCGAGCCGCCCCAGCCCCGCGGACCATGTTGGTTGCCTCAATGGTCAGTGTACCCGGATTCGTTTCGGTGAAAGGATCGCCTTCATGGATGGTCCCGTGGAAGTTGTTCCCCGATTCGTCTAAGAACTCGTTGCTGAAAATTTCGTCGAAATCGTAATAGAGGGTCAGATCCCCCGTGACGAGCGGTTGGGCGGTTGCTGCGTCCCCGTTCGCCAGAATAGCACCAGCGGCAGCTACCAAGGCAAAGAAAACCATTCTTGTCGTCGATCTCATTTTGCTTCCTCCCTAAATGTTGGTGGGTTGGGATGAACTGGAGCCGATGTCCGGCCCGAGGGGCACGGGATCGGCTGTTCATCTCTCGAACAAAACTTCAGATCAAACAATAGAAAAATACATGCAACTTGTGGCAATAAATATCACAACTTTTTAGCCGATAGCAGCAACCAAGACGGGCGCCACAAGAAATGATCATAACAAAAGGCAAAAGAAAAGACAAAGCTCTTTTTTCTCTGTTACCTTTTCGATAAGTCCTTTGGCATCCAAGGTGTTGCAATTGGCTGAAGGATTGCCAATAACTGATAGGGTCACGTTTCGTTCGCGGACCGAACGACGACTAACTGGTGGCAATCTCACGAACCATGGCATCCTAGAAAAAAAGAGAAACGAGGTGGAGATGAAACGATTCTATGGACTCTTGACGTGGGGCACGAATTCCTACCAATTGGCTCAAGGCGCTCCTAAGCATCGGATGCGGGCATTACGGAGCCGGATTTTCATAATGCTTATCATGAGCAACCTGCCTTTGTCGCTGGCCGCTTCCGCGCAAGATTTCACCTACCCTTCGACGATGACCCTTGAAGAAGTGCGCAATTGGATCGATCGCTGCAAGGTGGATCATCCAAGGCTGTTGGCCAACCATGATCAAATGACCCGATTGAAAGAGTACTCTAAGTCGAATCCCCTTGGCAAGGCTCTGGCCCAAGGAATTGTACACCAGGCGGACTCCATGCTGACGCAAGAACCAATCGAGCGCCGGCTGCAAGGTCGTCGTTTGCTGGGGCAATCCCGGGAGTGTTTGCATCGCGTGCTGACGCTATCCATGGCATTCCATCTCACGGGCAATCGCAAGTACATGGAGCGAGCTGAAAAAGAGATGCTGGTGGTGGCTGCATTTTCCGACTGGAATCCTAGCCATTTCCTGGATGTGGCCGAGATGACGTTCGCGATGGCCATTGGATACGACTGGCTCTTTCATGAACTTGGTGGAAACAGCCGCAACGTGATTCGTACGGCAATCATCCAACATGGTGTGGCGCTTCCCTTCACATCCCGGCACAAAGGATGGGTGCGCGCGCGAAATAACTGGGGGCAGGTCTGCCATGGGGGTTTGACGGCGGGGGCACTGGCCATCTTGGAAGACGAACCCGATCTGGCGGCAAAGACGGTTCATAACGCCCTGCACAATGTCCGCTATTCCATGGATGCCTACGCACCCAACGGCAGCTACCCGGAAGGGCCCGGCTACTGGGGCTACGGCACCAGCTACAACGTTCTGTTGATCGCTGTACTGGAAAGTGCCCTGGGATCCGATTTCGGATTAACGAAAGCACCTGGATTCAGCATGACCGGTCAGTATCCAGCAATGGTTTGCGGCCCCTCGGGACAATATTTCAATTACGCGGACGGCAGTGCTGGCCGGAGTATCAATCCGACATTGTTCTGGCTTGCAAAACGCTTCAATCGCCCTGATTGGTTATTTGGTGAACGGGAACGTCTGCAGAAAATGATCGAACCAAAGAACCGCGGCAATGCGGCCGGCGGTCGATTTTTCCCGCTGGCACTGCTCTGGATGCATTGGCCCATGGAAGATGCCCCCGTTCGGATGCCACTCCACTGGAACAGTGAAGGGGAGGTGCCCATTACCGTCCATCGCAGTAGCTGGGCCAATCCTGGTGCCACCTTTGTCGGATTCAAGGGAGGATCTCCTTCCGCCAATCATGGCCATATGGACATCGGATCTTTTGTGTTGGATGCAGATGGCGTGCGCTGGGCGATCGATCTTGGTGCCGAAGGCTATTATGGAATCGAGTCCCGGGGCATGAATCTGTGGAATAGCCGGCAGGATTCTGACCGCTGGACAATTTTTCGCCTGAGTAATTCCGGTCACAATACATTGGTAATCGATGGCCAGCTGCAGCATGCCGCCGGTCGCGGATCGTTCGTCAAGTTTTCAGAGGATCCGGCCTTCCCACACTCGGTTCTCGACATGAGCTCGGCCTACAAAGGCCAGGTGGAACGCGTGCAGCGCGGGATCGCCCTGTTGCCGTCAGGCGAAGTGCTGGTCCAGGACGAGTTGACAGGCCTGAAACCGGGTGCTTTGGTTCGCTGGGGTATGATCACTCCGGGTGTCCATGACGAAGCTGAACCGGGCTCAAGCACGATTCGACTGCACCAGGGCGACGCCAAACTGAATCTGGTTATCATGGAACCAGCCACGGCCATCTGGAAAGTGGTCGACACATCCGAACCACGCAATCCCTGGGACTCACCCAACCGCGGCACGCGCATGGTTGCCTTCGATTGCGAGGCTCACGATTCCGGAGAACTGGTTATGGCCGTCCTCGCAACTCCCGGGAGTTGCCCACGGTCCGAGACGGATCAAATAAAAATCAAGAAGTTGGACACGTGGGGTGGATAGTAATCTGGGAGTATTTTTTTATTGACGGCAGCATCGCCAACCTACCCTGAGCCAGTTCATCAGCTGCCTGGATCAGATTGAATCCTCATGAACAACTTTCAATCCCAGCAGATGGCCGAGATGGGAAATCGTGCTTCGATATTCAGTGGCGGCCCATTCAACTGGTCGATTCGCAGGCCAAACTGGAAAAGGTCTCTACCGAGAATACGGACCTGTGCATTGTCTACGCCGCCGGACATTGTACTCAGTGGCCATTGAAAATTCCCATGGTCATGTTCGTGCGGCATCATTCCGGGCCGTTCTATCTGGGATTCGAGATTGCCCACTGGCGCTTCTTGCCCACTATCCATACGATGGCATATTTTTCGTTGCACATTGCCAAGCGCCACGCCGCATGAATGGCCGGGATTACGAACCTCCGACCATAATGACGCATTATGAATCAGACTATGGAGCAGCATGCAAAACGCATTATCTCAAAGGGCAAGAAGTTACCGTGCTGATCCCCAATCTCCGATGCACCCAGTGGCAGGGATTCCGCGGAAAGATCGTCGGGTCACCATCCTATCCGGCATGCCGATCCCAGATG
>JAFGFZ010000212.1 GCA_016930815.1 Pirellulales bacterium
GCGAGTGTCGTGAGTGTGACCGTCCCTGCCAACTTGGCCACGAAAACATCGGGAGTTGATCTGGAGGTGACTATCGAAGTCGATTATGCGGATGTCAGTTGGCTCCCGTTAGGTTACCTGGGGTTGAATCCAAGAATTAGTGCGAGGCAGATCAGTAAGCGGGAATAAACTCATTAAGAGAAACCTTTTGTGAACAAGCCGAAAACGAGAATACGATTGGTAAACGCCACGTCACGCAAGGGTCTTGCCACGGTGGAATGCGCGATCGTGGCGCCTTTTCTTGTTTTTTTGATTCTTGCGGCCGTCGACATGGGCCAGTACGCCAATGTTAGCCAAAAGATCAGCGACGCATCGCGTGAAGGCGCCCGTGTGGGTGCACGCTTCGAGACAGTATATACATCCGATGTGGAAACAGCGGTTATGGAGTACTTGCAGGATGTTTTCCCTTCCGAATCGCTCGATACATTAGCTGAGATGGTCGCAGTCACGGTGAGTGATTCGGCTGGGAATTCCGTCTTAGGTGGTAACTTGACATCGATCGCTTCCGGTTCTCAGGTCATGGTCAACGTAAAACTACAATATGACTCCGTGCGGTGGATCACACATCTGGGAATTCTGAACGGCAACGAGGTAACGGCGACATCCATGATGCGTAGAGAATAATTACGAATCTTTCAGCACAGATTCATTCATCTTATTTCTATCGAAGAGGCACAACATCCCATGTCACACAAAGCTATTAGGAATCATCGTGGCCGGCGGGGGGTGATTGTGATCCTCTCCGCGATCATGACGGTAGTCCTTGTCGGCCTGATTGCTTTTTCAGTGGACTACGGCTACCTCCTCAAGACCCGCACGGATTTACAACGCGCGGCCGACGCTTCCGCCCTGGCCGCCGTGCGGGACCTGATTCGGAAGGATGACGGAACACAAGATCTGGATCAAGTCCGTAGCACGGTACGAGAATATGTGTCTGACAATCTCGAGGACATGTCGTTCGTCGTTGCCTCGGAGGATATTGAAATCGGCCGCTATGATCCCCAGTCGATTTACTCCAACCTGACATTGCTTAACAATGGGACTTTCGACACGGTTCGTGTCACCCTGCGACGGGATGGGACCACGAACCCGGCCGTGCGTCTTTTCTTTGCACGTGTGCTGGGTACCAACCAGGCAAATATTACGGCTACTGCAACTGCCGTGCTGCAAAAGGCCCAGATCATGAATCCTGGCGCCGATGTGCTCCCGTTTGCCACCCCCAAAGAACTTTGGGACGACCTCGAACCGGGCGGCACCTGGATCGCCTATGGAGATGGAAAACTTAAAGATGCATACGGCACAGATGTGCCGGGCAACTGGGGAACGGTTGACATCGGTAGCGAAGACAACAGTACCGATGCCCTGAACGATCAGATTCTTCATGGCCTGAGACAAGGCGATCTCGATGCGCTCTACGAGGACAACCGGATTCCTGAATTGACGCACATTGATAGTTCAATCGATTCATTGATGCAAGGTGATACCGGTTTATCCGTTGGCCTTAAGTCATCCGTTCGAGCAGTTCATGGCTGTCAGCGGATCGTTCCCATTTACGATCAACTGAGCGGTGACCTGAATGGAAATAACCTCGAATTTCACGTGGTCGGATGGGGAGTGGTGACCGTGATAGACTCGACGTGGCAAGGAGAGGTTAATACCTACGTCATCTTAAGGAAGTCCCATATTTTTCAGGGCGAGCTGCGTCCGGCTGGAACGCTCAGCAGTGTGAGTGGCGCCATCGATGGAGCGTATACTTCCCCCGTGCTCGTGGAGTAAAATTCCGGGCGGATTATTCTTCGTTATCTGGATGCAACACGGCATCTGGCATGCTGATTCTATCAAGCATCGGGGCACTCGGTTATTAAAGTCTTACCGTGCAAGATGCGCGCATGGTGCGGGCATCTTCTAGGAGGCTATGATGAGGTGGCATGGCGAGTCTCGGAGAGACCCGCCTACACTTGGTTGCGGCTACGCCGCGTTGGGGATCTTGTCGAAGAAGCTGCCTCTGATGTCGATGATTTCGACACCACTGTCGATAAATTCGACACCGCTTCCTATGAATTCAACACGCTCGGTCTGACGGTTGTCGTTCGCAGACTCTATTTATTTGCGAGTCATTCCGCCGGAAAGGGTGCTTGCTGGAAATTATAGAAAACTGGTACACCAGTTGCTCTTGATGTGAATGCAGCCTTCTTTAGACGGTCCTAGGGGGTCTTATGGTCTGGCAAGACTCCCGTGCGTTGCTTTGGACCGATCGCCGAGATACTGCCGTGGGTAATATCTGGCAGTCTCGGATTGCCACACGAACAGGAGAAAGACAAGATGCGGAGAGTGCCCCTGGTTGTTCTGATGATTCTTGGCTGGATGGTTTTCGTTCTTCCGCCGTCTTTATCTGCCACCGAATCGAAATCTTACGGCCCCGATCCTCAGCTCTATCGGACGACGGTGGATCGGGCAGTTCAATTTCTCACCTCCGGCCTATCGCATGACGGCTCACTCAGCGCTCATGTCGGGATCGGTCCGACCGCGCTGGCGGCTCTGGGCCTCTTGCAGAGCGGACGTTCGGCAACCGATCCTGAGGTGGTCAAGGCCCTGATGTATTTGGAGGAATACGTCCAGGAGAGTGGAGGGATTCACATGCCTGGCGGGCATATCCCCACCTATGAAACGTGTATTGCTTTAATCTGTTTCAAGGAGGCCAATCGGAACGGGAAGTATGATGCAATCGTTCGAAACGCGGAGGTGTTCATTCGCGGAAGCCAATGGGACGAAACGAGGGACAAAGACAAGTCGGACGTGTATCATGGCGGCGCCGGGTACGGGGCCAAGTCGCGGCCGGACCTGTCGAACACGGCATTTTTGGTCGATGCCCTGAAATCGTGTGGAGCGGGGCCGGATGATGAGGCACTTCAGAGGGCACTGATTTTTGTTTCGCGTTGTCAGAATCTGGAAACCGAACACAATACAACGCAGTTCGCCGCCAAAGTGAATGATGGCGGGTTCTACTATACATGTGTCCTTGGCAAGCAAGACGAGGAGAGGATGACACCTAGCGGCGGATTGCGGAGTTACGGCTCGATGACCTATTCCGGCTTGAAAAGTATGATCTATGCCGGCTTGACAAAAGAAGATCCGCGCGTCCAGGCCGCGGTCAAGTGGATTCGGAATAACTACGATGTGACGAGCAACCCTGGAATGGGGAATGCGGGTCTGTACTATTACTACCACACCTTTTCCAAAACTCTGGATGCTTTGGGGATTGACGAACTCGAAGACAAGGCGGGCGTGCGGCATGATTGGCGCAGGGAATTAACCGAGGAACTCGCGCGGCGGCAGGAGCCCAATGGTGCCTGGGTCAATACGAACTCACGATGGATGGAAGGTGATCCCAATCTGGCGACCGCTTTCGCACTCTTGGCACTCAACTACTGCCGACCTCCTGCTCCCAATGAGGCACCTTAGTGCTTTGTCAAACCTTGGTTTTAAGATTCGTGGCATTTCTCATGACGACCAGAAAGTCGTTGTTCGCCCCGCGAACAGGACGTATCGTTCGCGGTGCGAAACATTGCTGGCACTTGCGTTTCGTTCGCGGAGCGAACGGCGACTTTCCAGCCCGACAACTTGATGGTTTCACTCTGGTTGAGCTTTTAGTTGTTATCGCGATCATTGGCATCCTGGTTGCATTGCTTCTCCCGGCCGTGCAAGCGGCCCGCGAGTCGGCTCGCCGGATGTCGTGCAGTAACCATCTCAAGCAGATAGGGCTGGCGATGCATCTTTACGCGGGAACGAACAAAGGTATCTTGCCGAATGCTGGATGGTCTGGGACAAATTATCCGAACGATTATTCCCCACTGGCCAAATTGCTGCCATTTTGTGAAGAGGCCAATCTGCATGATTTGATCGATTTCAATATTGAAATGGGGCATCCTGGGAAAGAGGATCTTCCAACAGCGCTTCACCTGCCCGCCGCAACGATCGTCCCAATCTTTTTATGTCCAAGTGATAGTGAAGCACCAGTTCACGATGCCATGCTTCCTTCGGGAGCCATGATCCCGGTTGCTGGAAGCAACTATGCGATGAACCAGGGGAGTGGAATGGACGGAGTATTCCATCCGAGCTTCGATGCAAGTGATGGTCTCTGTTGGGTCGAGGCGACAATTCGTTTCGCCATGATCCTGGATGGCACAACGCAGACGCTGGCATTTACCGAATCGATCCGTGGGCCATGCGATTCTTTACCGCCGACGCCGGCGCCTGACATCCAAGTCTATCGCGCCAAGGCTCAGGCCACGGCTAAATCAGCGGACGCGGCGGATGCGAATGGGCTTGCTGGAGTGCTTTCGGGCGTTACCGGATGGGATGGCACACGGCTTTCCTATTGGCTACGTGGCTGGTCTCCGACCGGCCCTGTGATGAATGGCCGTTTTACGCCGAATAGTCCCATTCCAGACTTGATTAACAAATCGGCCAAAATCACGGCTGCGCGAAGTCGCCATCCTGGTGGTGTGAATGCGTGCTTTTGCGATGGGAGCGTGCGATTCATCTCCGACTCGATTGAGCGGATGGCTTGGCATGCTCTCTGGACGCGAGAGGGTAGTGAAACAAACTCCAAATGATACGAAAGGGATTCAGAACGCGATGTCTGCCGAGGATTCCATTAACTTTCCATTGCGAGTGGAGCGTGTCACCAAACGATTCCGGCAGGGTGACGTAACCATTGAGGCATTGAAAAGTATCTCATTGACTATCGAACAGCACCAATTTGTGGCCGTGATGGGTGCCAGTGGTTCTGGCAAGAGCACGTTACTGCACGTGATGGCAGGGCTGACGCGCCCTGATGAGGGTCGCATTTTCGTTGACGGTCAAGACCTTTCGGCCATGTCGGACTACCAGCTTACCATCTATCGCCGGCACCGGATTGGCCTGGTGTTTCAGACCTTGAACCTGATCCCCACGCTATCTGCACAAGACAATATCTTACTCCCGGCCCTGGCCGATGGTCGAGAAAGAGAACGGCTGGATGGCCCCTTGCAAGGCTTACTTGCTCGCCTTGCGTTGACTGATCGCCGCCGCCATCGCCCTGATGCCCTCAGTGGTGGCGAGCAGCAGCGCGTGGCTATTGCGCGGGCAATCGTTTGCGATCCGGCGATCATTCTTGCCGATGAGCCGACCGGTAGCCTCGATTCCGTTACCGGGCAAAGCATTTGTGCACTCTTGCTGCAGTTGTGCAAGGAACAGGGCCGAACGATTGTTGTCGTCACGCACGAGCCCGCGGTGGCTGTTTGGGCTGAACGCATTATCATCTTGAAAGACGGGTGTGTGCTCACGGAATTTCCAACAGGGCAATTCCGCGACCTACACGACTTGGCGGCGCACTATCAGGATATTGTTGGTTTTACTCCTGCAACGGAGTTGCGGAAATGAGAGTGGCCTGGAAACTGGCGATATCCTATGCCGTACGGCATCCCTTACGAATGATGTTGACTTCGTTGGCGATCGTCGCATCGGCGTGCGTCGTGGTCTGGGTCGTCAGCGGTTGCGACGCGCTGACTTCGCAATTCGGCGGACAGGCCGCGGAGTATCTCGGGAGATATGATTTTTTCATCGTGCCCGAGGATCCCAAAGATGCTTCCATCGATGCTGCTGTGGTCGAATTGCTGCGGCAGGACCCGGCGGTTGCGGAAGTCACACCCGTGGCGCAGCTTCAGACGAGGCTTGTCAATCCGAACCGTGTCCTGGGCGGGCCGGGCGGGCCCGGAGGGCCGGGCGGGCCGGGCGGGCCACGTGCTGGTGGACGTGGCGGTCCTGGCGGGCGCGTTGGACCACTAGGCGGACCCGCCGGTCCGGGTGAACCGGGTCAGCCTGGGCAATCCAGACAGGCGGGCGGACCTCCCGGCGGCCCAGGGGGTTCCGGCGGACGCGGCGGACCCGGTGGATTTGGCAGATTCGGCGGTCCGCGTGGCTTTGGCCCGTCGCCGATGCTCGTAGGCACCGATGCCGTGACGCCACCGCACACCCTGGTCGAGGGCACTTGGATCGATTCCAAGCATCCCGACGACCGCGGCGCGGTCATTGGTAAGACGACGGCCGAGTGGATGGGTCTGAAACTGGGTGACGACGCCCTCGTGATTTTCGGCACGAAAGAGTACCGACTGAAGATCGTCGGCCTGATCGAAGAGGGCCCGTCGCAAATGGGGATGGGCCGCAGGATGCGTTCGCCATCGTCGACCACGCCGCGGACAGGTATTGAAGCCGGCCCGGTATCGTCGGCCATCTACGTTCCCATGGCCTTGGCAAGCCACTTCACACGCGGCGAGGCAAAAATCAATCTGATTAATGTGCAATTGAAGCCCGAGGCTCAATCCGAGATCGACCAGTTCCGCAAAACATGGGAGGTGCGAATCGCCAAAATCCGGCCAGCAGCTTCCATCCTTGGCGTCGAAGACATTAAGATGGGCATGGAAGAAGGCATGATGGCCAGCCGTGCCCGACAACAGGCGTGGGCCGCCACCGGCCTTTCGCTACTGGCCGCGCTGTTCATCATTTTCACCACGCTCAGCATGGGCGTTACCGAACGGATCCGCCAGTTCGCCGTGATGCGGGCCGTCGGCCTGACCCGCGGCCAGGTGGCCCTGGTCATCGCCATGGAAGCGATCTTCCTGGCGTTGATCGGCTGGGGAGGCGGTCTACTCGCCGGTTGGGGTCTCCTGGCCGTCGTCTCTCGGGTGCAAACCGACCTGTTCCGCAGCAGCGCGTCGCTGGGAACGTGGTGCATTGTCTTCACCGGCTTGAGCGCGTTTGGCGGTGCCCTGGCGGCGTCGATCCTTCCGGCATGGCAAGCCATGTCCGTGCAGCCACTCGAAGCCATGTCACCGCGACGCTCGGTTCGTCCCAATTGGAAGGTCACCACGGTTCTTGGGGGCGTTGGCCTTCTACTCATTACCATCAATCCAGTTCTGGTCTACGTTGCGTCGGCATCGATGTCCAGTGACACGCTTTACGCCATCTACATGGTCGCGGGCTGCACAACCATGGCCGTCGGATTCTTGCTGTTGGCGCCGGCAACGATTCTGATCGTCGAAGGTCTGATTGGACCATGGATCGCCCGGCTACTCGGTTTGGATTCGCGATTACTCCGCTGGCAACTCGGCAGCAACTTGTGGCGAACGCTCGGCACGACCGCGGCTCTGACCGTGGGGCTCGGACTATTCGTGGCGATACAAATCTGGGGCTACTCGATGTTGGAGCCGTTCAAGCCGGGCGACTGGGTGCCCGACATGCTGGTGGCATTTCAGCGCGGGGGGCTTCCCAACGCGGAAATCGACGCCGTGCGGGCGATCGAGGGGGTGCGGGCCGACCAGTGTATCCCACTGGCCGTCGAGCAGCCGAAACTGGCTTCCGATATCACGGGTAGCGAAATCCTAGCGTCGGTGATTCGCCAAAACAACGTCATCATGGTCGGCCTGGATCCGGAGGTGGCGTTCGGCGGAACGGATCCCCTGGTCAACGCACGCTTTGTCGAAGGGGCTGCGGCAGATGCCGTGACTAAGCTGAAACAGGGCCGTCATTGCATCGTGCCCGACCATTTTCTCAGGGCAGCGGACTTGAAACTCGGCGATCGGTTTTCGATGATTCCGCCCGGGTCACCATCGAAGCGCGTCGAGTATACGATCGTGGGCGCGGTGTCGCTGCCCGGCTGGCATTGGATGACGAAGTTCTCCGGCCTGCGGCGTCGTGAAGGACGTACGGCAGCGATGGTTTTCGCCGATTACGACACGGTACGCCGCGATTTCGAGCTCCACGAAATCAACTTCTTCTGGATGAATGTCGACAAGGATTTCGGCCAAAAGCACTTGGCGGAAGTGAAAAAGCTGGACGAGGCAAGGAAAGCCGCCACGGCGGCTGTCGACAATGCGGCAGGCAGTCGTTCGCCGATGATGGTTGACCCGGTGATCGACGCGAAGCGGGCGGCCGTCGTGAAGATTGGCGATGCTTTGCAGCCTATTGCCGACCGGAACATGGGCCAGGCACAGCCGGTCAACGCGCAGGGAACGTGGTCCGTGGGCGCGACGATGTTCGGTGAGTCCGTGCGGGTAAGCACGCCCGATGAGGTCCTGGCCCGTATCACCGCGCGGGCCTCGGGCATGATTTGGACCTCGTGCTACCTGCCGCTGATCACGCTCCTGGTCACGTCGCTCGGCGTGGTGAATACCGTCATGGCTTCGGTTCGTGCCCGGCGATGGGAGTTTGGCATCTTACGCTCGCAAGGCATTACGCGGTCCGGCCTGCTTCGCATGATTCTGGCCGAGGGTCTCTTGATCGGGCTGATTACCTGCCTGCTGAGTCTCGGATTCGGCATCTTCTCCGGCTGGTGTGGCACGGGTATTTCGCAGTACGTCAGTTTCTTCGGCGGACTCGCGCCGCCGCTGGTAATTCCGTGGATTCAACTGTTGATCGGTTTCGGCATGGCCTTGGGGCTTTGCCTCCTGGCAGCTCTCTGGCCGGCGTTCTTGACAGGACGCGCGGAACCTTTGAGACTTCTGCAGGAGGGGCGAGCTACCATGTGATCCATGTCCGGTTTCGTCCACGGCCCCGGATGGCCGTGACATGCCAGAGTATAAAATCAATATGCCTGCTTCCCGCAATACCGCGGAATTGTGGGGCCGTACATCCGAGAAGTCTATTGGTACTGGGCAATATGCCGTGAACGAAAAGAACTGTGAATCTACCTCGATCGACGTTCCTTTCTCCGTGCCGTTCGTGCATCGGCTCCGATTCACTCGCGACATCTTGGGAGCCGATCGGCGGGTGCTCGGTGAGCTGCTGGAGCCGTCAGGGCCACTGCCCGCGCGTGTGCAATTCTGGTTGGATGCCAATGTCGCCGAAGCCCATCCGGCCCTAATGAATCAGGTCCGATCGTTTGCCTCCGAGTTTGCCGACCGGGTCATTCTGACCGGCGCGCCCCAGATTGTCCCCGGCGGCGAAGAGCTTAAGAACGACATCCACGTGCTGGAGCGGATGCTTGCGGAATTCCATTCCGCCGACTTGGATCGCCGCAGCTACATCGTGGTGATTGGCGGCGGTGCGGTCCTCGACACCGTTGGATTTGCAGCCACCATGGCCCATCGTGGTGTGCGGCTGGTTCGATTGCCGACAACGACGCTGGCACAAGCGGATTCCGGGATCGGCGTGAAGAACGGAGTCAACCTGTTCCGGACAAAGAACTGGCTAGGGGCCTTTGCCCCTCCTTGGGGCGTCATCAACGACGCGCACTTGCTGGAAACCCTGACGGACCGCGATTTCTTGGCTGGATTCGCCGAGGCGGTCAAGGTCGCGGTGCTGAAGGATCCAGGGCTGTTTGAGGTACTCTGCCGGGAAGGGTCCGGGATCCGTCGCCGCGAGATGTCGGTATGCCTGCCCATCATCCGCAGGTCGGCCGAGTTGCACCTGGACCACATTACGCACGGCGGCGATCCGTTTGAAATGCTTGAAGCACGCCCGCTGGACTTCGGTCACTGGTCTGCACACAAGCTGGAGGTGATGACAGATTTCTCGCTGCGGCACGGGGAAGCGGTGGCGATCGGTATCGCCATCGATACCGTGTATGCTTCGCTCGCACTCGGCCTGGCTGCCTGCGACGCTACGCGTGTGCTGGATTGTCTCACCCGGCTGGGATTCGCTTTAGACCATCCGCAACTCGGTGATTCTCAGCAGTTGCTAACCGGCCTGGAAGAATTCCGCCAGCATCTTGGTGGCCGGCTTACACTCACCATGCTGCGTGGAATTGGCCGAACTTTCGACATCCACGAGGTCGATCGCAATCTATTGAACGAGGCCATTCGGCAAGTCCGGCAGTACGCGCGTTCCCCCTGTTGCCTCGGCGATGATGCTCAACGCGGGCGCAGCCCCGCGCCATGGGAACGGTTGAACAATATCAGAGTGAAATGATGACGAAACGTTTTGTGCTTACTATTCTACTGCGAGTTCGAAACAGTATTCAATCCATCCGGTTTTCTTTTCACCTGGCGGGCAGATCTGCAAGTGGGCAACGTCTTGTTTTCCTTGCAAGGCCAGGTTATGGGCATTGGTTGCACAGGTCTGATTCTCGATTCCGAAATAGGGGTGATCTGGCGTCCAGACCACCAGATGCGTGAATTCCGCGGATGCCCAAAACGTGATGCTCCGGTTCGCATCGCGGAAAATAACTCGAGCGGGCTTGTCGGGTGTCATTCCAAAAAAGACATCATCGGCATGATAGCCGTGCAGAGATCGTGGTTGCCTGGCATCGAGTGGATGCCCATCGAGGTCGAGGAGATTGCCGGTCGGTAATTGATGCACGGATTCCATGAGGTGGCTGGCAGGCACTTGAAGATATGTCTTTTCCCGCGACTTTTGATAGATGATGAAAGGGTGGAAACCGACCCCGAATGGGAGATTGCGATCCCCTCCGGTATTGTCCACTTCATAAGTCCATCGAACCGTGCCGTCACGCACTGAGATTGTAACGCGAAATACATGCCGAAATGGGAAGAGTTCATACGGGCGAAATCCGGGAATGAATTGGAGGCTGCAGGTCAATTCAGCGGCATGATCTTTGGCAGCGTACGAATCGATTTTGAATGCTTCACTGTGAACTAGACCGTGCAAGAAGTTCGAGTTCTGATTCGCCGGGAATTTGTATGTTTTCCCTTCAAAGGTGAATTTTGCATCGCCGACACGATTGGGCATTGGATAAAGGATCGGATTCCCATAACCCACGCCGGGCAGCTTGACCAGTTCCCCAGGGATGCGGAAGAATTCGATCCCGCGATGGACGATGGAATACGCATTTGCTCCGGCGGCCGGCACGACACGAACGATCGTCGCGCCTTGCTGGAGTGTGAAGACTTCCCAACCGGAGTCGCTCTCTCGAACAACGGTCACTTCACCCGCCGACAAATGGATCCCGGAAAGGCCGATCATCAGAAATGCTATCCACCGCCGCATGATTCGATCTCCATAGTTTTTTTACGTGAAATGAACTTGCGGGAAGTCCGGGGGTATCGGTCTTTTTTACCGCCGCACCTTCCTGCCGTCTTGAGAGACCGGGGCGCAATAGGGGCCCTCTGGGATGACCGCCAGGGGTCGGCCTTCCCGGATGAAACCGTCGACGAGTTTTTGGATTCTCTCTTGCATGAGCTCTTCGGATACGTGGATCCCTTGAAGACAGAGCCGGTCCAATTCATCTGGACTCAGGCCGCCGGTTACAAAGATGAGGTGGTCGTCGCCAACATGTTGCAAGACCTTTGTTTGCATCTGGAATTCCCACTGGTCTTTTTGAGTATCCTCATGGCTTGATAGATGGCTCAGAAACTCCCGCCATCTGCCAGAATATTCAAATAGCATCTTCTGGTACTCCATTCCACCGATGCCTTCCGAGCAACCTCCAATCGAGACAACCGTACCTCTTTCTTTGACGGCTGGCAGGCAGGAGCACATCCCCTTGACGCATTGGTAGAAAGTCGCATCCAAAGGATACCCGCCGCTTGAGGTCAAGACCACATCCTTTTCTTGTTCGACGGTCGGGCACGCATGGCGCCTTACCAATTCGCAGGCAATCTGATGGGATGCATCCAGCGCGCCGGAAATCGCATGGACGACCCGGTGATGCCTGTCGACGACGAGATTGATGCAGAAACCGACATCGGCTTGCTGGGCAATTGAAATTGCCTCGCAATGGAGTGGATTTCCGATCAGATTTCCATTGCGAGCCGATGGATTATCCAAGAATTGAAAGCTATGAAACGCCTTGACGGTTTCCAAGGAGCATAATCCTGGGCAGATGGCCTTCCGGCCGCCTGAAAAGCCTGCCATGAAATGCGGTTCTACCAGCCCGGTAACGATACGGAAATCCGCTTCCACGAAGGATCGGTTCAATTCAATGGGACGTCCAGCGTGGCTTGTTCGGTGAATTCGCACAAGATCGTCGCTGTTGTCCGCTTGGTGATCGATGATCCGATACCGTTGGCATACATCGGGCCCGAACATCTGGTGCCGCTCTGCGGCCGTGCTTGCCCGATGCATGCCCGTGGCGATGAGGACATTGACATTGGACCGTGGTATTGCAGCATTTTCGATCTCAAGGAGCACGGTATCGAGGAAATCGGCATACGGGATCGGCCGGGTGATGTCCGAGACGACGACGACCACGGACTTTGCCCCGGATGCCCTGAGATGGTCCGAGAGTGGAGGGCCGCCGATGGGATTTCTTATCGATTTCAGGACTAGTGTGCGAGCATCGATTTCAGGTTCTGGATACGACGTATGGTACACGACGGTGTCATCCGGCACGCGTATTTGGATAGGGACCGTATGGCATGGGATATTGACAAGCATTATTTGCGTCCTTCTTATAGATGATCGCAGGGAAATTTACCTGAGGGTTGCACAGTCATTGAACCCTGGGCATCGAGCGATTTCCGCCAAATGCCGGGCTCACGTTGGTCGCCCTGACTCATTTGCGGCGCAGGGCTCGATAATATCAAAATCAACTCATGGAAAGTATGTCTTGATTCGTGTTCTATTATCAAGATAAATGGATTAGAATCGAGTGGCAGAAATTCCGATCGTCTGTATTTTCCGGGAGTCACGTATGAGTCGCACTTTATCTATCCTATGCATTATCCTCCCCGTAAGCATGGCATATGCGAACGGCAGTCCCGAGTTGCAAAACGCTCCATCGCGCGAGGAGCGTATGGAATGGTGGCGTCAGGCCCGCTTTGGCATGTTCGTGCATTGGGGCCTCTATTCGGGGCTTGCTGGCACCTGGGAAGGAAAGCCAGTTGGAACCCGTGGTGGCATGGAATGGATCCAGCAGCGGGTCAAGGCCGATACGGACACCTATGCCAAGCATGCCGTCCCATTATTCAAACCCAAAGCGGATTTTGCACGCGCGTGGGCCCGGCTAGCCAAACATGCCGGATGCCGCTATGTGGTTTTCACCACGAAGCACCACGAGGGCTTCGCGCTGCACGATTCCAATGTCAGCAACTTCGACGCGGGTTCCGTGCTTGGCCGAGACCTCGTTAAGGAAATCGTCGACGCTTTACGGGCCGAGGGCTTGCGTGTCGGTTTTTATCATTCCGTCATCGATTGGCATCATGACCAGTACGCCTATGCATCTTCCCAGCAGCTCCCTCACCCGCTTCATGGAAAACCCTATCCGAACGGCACGAGGGACCATGCGAAATATGTTGAATTCTTGCATGAGCAGGTGGATGAACTGATGTCCAACTATGGCCCTATCGACATTATGTGGTGGGATTATAGTGCCGTTGATTTCCAAGGGAATGAAGCTTGGCGAGCGTCCGATTTGATGGGAGCGGTCCGCGCGAAGCAGCCGAACATCATCATGAATAACCGGTTGTTCCGAAGCCCCGAGGCCGGATTCTCGGGCATGGGACCAGCTGCCATCACGCGGCAACTCGATCCAATTTACGGCGACTTTATCACGCCCGAACAGCATATCCCGGCGACCGGGATACCTGGAGTCGACTGGGAAACCTGCATGACAATGAATACGACCTGGGGCTATAGTGACCATGACCATGCGTGGAAGTCGAACGAAACCTTAATCCGCAACCTGATCGATATTGCGAGCAAAGGCGGCAACTATCTGCTGAATATTGGGCCTACAAGCGACGGGAGTATCCCCAAACCGAGTGTTGACGCCATGCATGCCATCGGGGAGTGGATGCGGATCCATGGTGAATCGATTTATGCGACGACCGCCAGCCCGTTTCAAGAACTACCCTGGGGCCGGTGCACGCAAAAGAAACTCGACAACGGAGAGACCCGGCTGTACTTGCACGTGTTCGACTGGCCCGCCGACGGTAAACTCCTGGTTCCATTCGTTCTCGAAGGGCCGTCCGAGGCAATTCTGCTCACCACCGGAGAAAAGTTGGACCTTGCGACTGGTCCAGAGCAGGTTACGATCTTTGTTCCGCAGCAAGCTCCAAATCAAGCGGCATCCGTGATTGCAATCGACACCGATCCAATGCACGCCGGGCCCGTTGGCAACAAGTGACGTCATTTCTGGGGGTCGATTGCCTCAGCTAGCCCGATTCAATATCTCGGTGATTTCTGGCACGCTAAGGCGGCGGGGATTGTTGGTCAGCCGGAGTGGATTGGCGGCGGCGGCCAGATCCGGAATCGCCACCAGATCAACACCTGACGCGGACAAATTGGATGGCAGACCAAGGCGGGCCATCAGGTCGGCAACGGCGTCCGGCAGATCGGCCGGGGCGCAAGGAAGCCAACCCGATGCCATGGCAACCTGGCTGCGAACGAAATCGGGGCCTCGGGAATCGATGCATGACATCTCATTGATTTCGTAGTTTGCCGCGCCAATATATCCGAGTGTCAGTGCGACTGCGTGTCCGTGCGGGACATTGAATTGCTCGGTCAATTGGTACGAGATGGCATGCGCGGCGGTTGTCTTGCTGATATTAATCGCCTGGCCAGCCAGATGCGATCCGATCATCATGCCGAGTCGCGCATGGGGATCTCTTTCGAGGACGCTTCTCTCAATGGATCGCACGATCAATGGTCCAGCCGATTGAGCGAACTCGCACGATCGAGGCGTCGATCCGACGGCCCAGAACGATTCTATGGCTTGGCCGAGCGCATCCAATCCCGTGACGGCGGCGAGCCGGTCTGGCATCGCCTGATGCAGTCGGAGATCGAGAATCGTGGCGATTGGACGAAGTTTCGTATGGGCGATCGACGCCTTTTGGCAATCCACATAAATCACCGCGAAATGCGTCGTTTCACTACCGGTTCCGGAGGTCGTTGGTACAGCAACGATTGGAAGCGGATCGGCGTTCTCGATCTCTTCACCGCGGACCAGCTTGTGGATACGTTCCGGATGCGGGGCGGCGAGTGCGGCAACTTTCGCAACATCGATGCACGATCCACCGCCAATCGCAACAACCGCTTCAGCCCGATGTCCTGCAGCGGCCTCGGCAGCCGCGGCCGCCTCGCCGCACGATGGGTTCGGTGAAAATGCGTCGAATACCAACGTATCGATCTGTTCTAACGCCCGATCGAGTATCTCCGCGACACCCGCCGCATGGATGGCGACGCGATCGAGGACCAAGAAAACGCGGTCTGCTCCCAACTCACGAAGAATGACAGAAAGGTCCTCCAACCGCGAACCATAACGCTGGCCAGTCGAATCCAACAGCTGGATCACCGGTTCATCGACAATTCGTTTCCAATCATCGATCGCCATGCTGCCATCTTGAATGCCCATCGGAGCGGCCTCGAAGGAGAGTTAAAAAATACCATCAAGAGAATTCTAAGAACTGATTTTCAACATATCAATATAGGCAAATCGGGGGATGGCATGGATGAGCAATCGGCTCCATTCTCCACCGACAGGGAAGATTTTGACGCTTTTGGGACTTGTTCTGAATGTAGGGATTGTGGCGATTATGCTGCATATGGAGGCTTCCGGGATCTGTTGGTGACGGCTGTATCGGTTTTCCGGAACGCACATCAGAGATGACTCCGAGAACCGATTGTTATCTTACAACCGTTCTCCTAAGTACAGGAGGGATGTCCGATACAACTGATATGTTCTGCACATGTCTGTCAGGAATGACTAGTGCTCTGTCAACTTTCCATCTTGGGGTAGCCACGGTCGCCAGACCGTGGCATATCGCCGTCTGAAGAGCACAGTTACCCCAAATTATAAACTTGGCGGAGCACTAGGATGACGCGAATCACTGAGATCGTCCGGCTCATCATTCTTTGGGTCTTGGTTCTGGTCATGGTTCCGAGTGGAACCGCTCAGATCCTCTCTTCTCAAACGCAAAGCCCCGCGCTCCAGCCGGTCCCCTTGGCCGAGGAATCGCCCGTGCGACTTCCGGCGGTGACCATCCCGGATCCTTGGGAGCGGATAGGACCGTCCGGTTTGATCATGCCCGGAAATCCGCCGTCGAATGCGAATTGGCATGCTGGTCCCATCACACTTGCCGACATTCAACAAATCGCACAACAGAATAATCCAACACTGATCCAGGCTCGCATGGCCGTTCAAGCAGCTCGTGGCCAACAGATTCAGGCGGGGCTGTATCCGAATCCCGAATTGGGTTATACGGGCGCGGATGTGGGTTTGGAGGGTACTTCGGGTCAGCAGGGCGGAATGATCGCCCAGGAATTCGTGACGGCGGGGAAGCTCTGGCTGGCCCAATCGGCGGCCGGGCATGGCGTGGCTGCTGCCATCTATGACCTGGAGGCCCAGCGCTTGCGGGTAACCAACGCGGTGCGTGCAGGTTTTTACGAGGTCCTGCTGGCCCAGAAAATGGTCGATATCAATCAAGATCTTGTCCGGATCAGTGGCGAGGCTGAAGAGACAACATCGCGGCTTCGTGCGGCTGGGGAAGTCAGTAAAGCTGAATTGCTGCAGGCAAATATTGAATCGGAACGAGCCAGAGTGGGTCTCTTCATGGCCCGAAATCGGCATCGGATTGCCTGGTATCAACTTGCTGCCGTTCTGGGACTTGCCGATATGCCACCCGCACCGCTCGTTGGAGATCTGGTCAAAGATCTGCCAACAGTATCGTGGGACGATGGTTTGACCCGATTGCTCACGGGTAGTCCCGAACTGGCTCGCGCCAAGGCTGCCGTTGAGCAGGCACGCTGCCATGTCGCATTGCAATGCGCGGAGCGTCGCTCAAACTTTACCATGGAAGCCGGAGTCAAATATGATGAGTCGGCTGAACAAACGCTGGTCGATGTTGGCGTATCCGTGCCGCTGAGGATCTTCGATCGAAATCAGGGCAATGTCATCACCGCGCAGGCGCAGCTTGTCGCTGCCACTCGAGAAGTGGAACGGGTGGAACTGGATCTATTCCATCGGTTTGCCGAATCGTTCGAGAGCTATTCGAATGCCAACCGCCAAGTCGAATTATATCGTTCGAAAGTGCTCGCCAGTGCCAAGGAATCCCTTGAATTGGTCAAGGCAGGTTATCACGAAGGTGAATTCGATTACCTCAGTTTACTCACAGCACAGCGGACTTATTTCGCCGCGAACCTGGAATATCTTGCCGCACTGCGCGAACTCTGGCAGCGTTCGGTCGAGTTGGACGGACTCATGCTGACCGGCGGTCTGCAAGGTTCCGAGTGAACGGTTCGTAGAGGATCGGCAATACAATCTGCTCGAAGAAAATCGCGGCGATGAAACCGCCGATATAGACAACGGCCAGTGGGCGATGCATTTCGGAGCCCAAGGTGGTCCGCATGGCAAGTGGCAACACACCTAGGATCAGGATCAATTCGGTCATCAGAATCGGCCGGAAGCGATTGATCGAACCCTGAATGACCGCATCGTGCCGGTCCAGACCCTGTTTGTGCAGATCGTTGATTTTCCCGACAAGAACCACGCCGTTCTGGAGTGCGATTCCGAAGAGCGCGATGAATCCGATGATCGAGGAGACATTGAGTGTTTGGCCTGCCAGGTAAAGAGCAACCACGCCTCCGGCCAAAGTGATCGGGACATTCAGTAGAAGAAGGAACGACTGCCGCAGGGAGCCGAGAGATGCGAAGAGCACGACCAGGACGCTGAGGCCGACGATCAACATCATCCACATCAGCTGGCGCATCGTCTTTTGCTGGCTCTCGAACTGACCTCCGAAAGCGAAATGGTATCCTTTCGGCAAGCCGACATTCTGGTTGATTTTTTTGGTGACATCCTTGACGAAACTACCAACATCACGGCCGACGACATTGCAGAGGATGATCTTGCGCCGGGTCAAGTCTTCGCGGAAGATTGTCTGCGGGCCTTCACCTCGCTTGATTGCAGCTAGTTGCGAGAGAGGGACCTGGTTACCGGCGGGTGCATCGACCAGAATGTTTGAAATCTCTTCCACATGGTGCCGATACTTGTCGGGAAGTCGAATAAGGACGGAGGTAAGCCGTTCCCCTTCACGAACGTCTGTGACTTCGATACCGTTCATGGCGGTTTCGATCAGGTCCGCCACGTCGCCCACATGGATTCCATAGCGGGCCAGCGCTTCGCGATCCAGATCGATGAGGATAAGCGGTATTCCACTTGTCTGCTCGATCTGCAAATCGGCAATTCCTGGAACATCTTCCATGACCTGCTGAATTTCTTCGATCTTCGCATTGAGTACTTCGAGGTCGGGCCCGAAGAGTTTCAAGGAAATTTGCCCCTCCACGCCGGTGAGCATCTCGGAAAGTTTATTCGCAATGGGCTGCTCAAACATATAAACGGCGCCGGTGACGTTCTTGTCAAGTTCCCGGCGCATCGCCTGGGTCAGTTCGATGTAGCCCCGTGTACGTTCCTCAACAGGTTTGAGTTTCATGATATAGTGCGAATGATTGGCCGGATGCACGTGTTCCGTCTCCTCACCCATTCCCGTTGTCCGGCAGACACTCACCACTTCAGGAAACGAGAGAAAGAGTTTTTCAACTTTCTTACCGATTCGGATCGATTCTTCGAGTGATGTTTCAGGCAGCATCACGGTGGTGCCGATGATCGTGCCTTCGTCGAGGAAGGGCACAAATTCACTGCCAATTTCCCGATAGGCAAAAAAGCCTATAACAAGCACGGCAATATATGCCAGAATCACAGCGGCTTTGAGGTGGAAGGATATCTTGAGAATGCTGGCATAAGCACGCGTTGTCAGGCGATTCAGCCAGTTCTCTTTTTTTTGGAGATCTCGTCTGCCCATGCAATAGGACATGAGAACTGGTTGCAGTGTGATATTAATCACCAGCGAGCCCAACAGGGCCGCAACCAGGGCGAAAGCGGTAGGGCGAAACATTCGGCCTGCAATCCCTTCGAATCCGAGAAGCGGCAAAAACACGAGCACAATGATCACATTTGCGGAGAATAAATACGGACCAACTTCCCCGGCTCCATGCATGGCCGCCCCCAATGCCGTCTGTTCCTTGCCACTCTCCATCGCCTTATAGATATTTTCTACCATGATCACGGAGCCACTCGCCATCTTGCCGATCCCGATCGCCAGGCCGCCGAGCGCCATGACCGAAAGGGACACGTTACCCAAATACATTAGATTCAGGGCAAACAGCACCGATATGGGGATGGTCAGGGCGGCGATCAACGAAGCACGAAGATTGCCCAGGAATATCAGGATGACAATGAGAACGAGAATACCCCCTTCGACCATTGAAATTTCCACGTGACTCAAAACACTATGGATCAACTCGGATTGATCGTAGTAGGGAATCACATCGACTCCGTCAGGTAGATCGCGTTTGATATTGGCCAAGAATGTCTTGATGTTGTCGATGACCCGGAGCGTATCGCTGCCATACTGTTTCTGCACAACAACGGAAACGGCATCCTTCCCATTGTAACCAGCATGACCCCGTGGAAACTTGTGACCCACGGCCACGTCGGCTACGTCTTGGACATAGACAGGGATCCCGTTGTGCGACGTAATCACTGTTTTTCTAATGTCTTCGATCGACTCGATACGGCCGAGGCCCTTGACCAGGAATTCCTGATGTTTCTTGGTGATGATGCCGCCAGAGAAGTTCCGGTTGCTGTTTTCAATGGCCTCCTGGACTTCCTTCACGGTGATCCTGTAGTGATGGAGCATCTCCGGTTTCAGGAAGACCTGGTACTGCCGTGCGAAGCCACCGAGATTCACCACGAAAGAAACGCCTTCCACGCCGAGGAGACGGTAATGGATAGTCCAATCGGCAATGCCTCGGAGTTCCATTGGATCAACGGCATCGCCAACAACGGCGAACTCGAAAATCTCGCCCATCCGCGAGGAGACAGGGCCCATACTCGGCCGTCCGGCACCGCCTGGAAGCTGTTCAGCAAGAATCTCGAGCTTTCCAGCAACGATTTGGCGTGCCTGATAGATATCTGTCCCCCAGTCGAATTCGACGGTCACCACCGATTCACCCGTGGTTGATTCCGATCGAACTCGGGTCACGCCAGGGCTACCACTCATCAGGCTTTCGAGAGGGTAGGTCACCAACCTCTCGACATCTTCGGCCGCCATGCCATGATAGGATGCGATGATATTCACCAGCGGCGCGTTCAGGTCTGGATAGATGTCCTTCGGCATCCGCTGATAACAGATAATCCCGCCAATCGCGACCAGTAGGGCCAGCAGCAGGATAAGAAGCCGGTTACGTAAGGCCAAATCGATGATGGCTCGAATCAATGGGATATCTCCAGTCGGAATAGCAGGATTACCGATCAATCGAAGCTATTGCAGGGTCGATCTGGTTCTTTGCTTGCTGACGCACCACGCCCTTCGTTCCTTGGGGAGTGACACCCAATTGGCAAGGCCGTTCTGTCGCGAATTCAAAGGCCTGAAAATCTTCGGGACTGGCGGCTCAGTGGGTATGAGCGGCCTGTAATACCTCATTGAGAAGCACGGACCGAAGCTGGTAGTTGCCTTGAACTACAACTTTTTCCCCCTCTTGTAGTCCACTGATGATCTGCCAGTGAGCGCCGTCAATGGATCCAACTTTAATTTCCCGGCGTTCATAGGCATCACCCACCTGGACGAACACGATTTTCGAATTTCCATCCTGTAGTATCGCCTCATGAGGGATCACAAGTGTTTTCGATTCACCGTTTAGTAGAATCTTCACATCGGCGAACATGCCAGGTTTCAGATAGGCGTCCGGATTCGCGACCTCCGCCCGCACGGTGATTGTCCGAGTCTCTTCGTTCACCACCGAGCTAATGAAACTGACTTCGCCATGAAAGACTTCCTCTGGATAGGCTGGCACGGCAATTTCCACTTTCTGGCCGAGTCGGACGATCGCGATATCTTTTTCGTAGACTTCCGCGTCGACCCAGAGCACGGTTGTATCGATAATCTTGAGCAATTCCACCGACGCGTCGTACAGAGCTCCTTGCACGGCTTCATTCGTGACGATCGTTCCATCAATCGGAGCGAAAAGTGTGATTTGCGGGCTGATCTGATGCCTTTCCGCGGTCTCTTGGACTTGCTCTTCCGTGAAGCCCAGCACGTGGAGGGTCTTCTCCGCAGCCTCCATGTTCGACAGAGCGATTTTGAGGGCGGCATCTGCGGAGACAAGGTTCTTCTGGACTCCAATCTCCTGTTCCATCAAGTGCTTTTCACGCTCGAAGTTCAGTTGTGCCAATTCAAGATCGGCCTTCGCCTTATAAAAATCACATTTGGCGGTCCCGACTTCATGGCTCTCCAAGGTAATCAGGGGTTGCCCTTTCTTGACCCAATCCCCGATGCACACATGGATCTCGGCCACTCGACCCGCGAAAGCGTGGCTAACAATTGCCGTACGAGGCTTCGGCGCGAGCACCTTGCCCATGACCTTAAGGAACGACTTGCTCTTTTGACGCATGACCTCCGCGACTTGGACTCCCGCAAACTCGCTCTGCGCATCGCTCAACCGCGGATTGTTCTTTTCTCCAATCGATGAAAAATGACTAGGCTGTTCATGATCCTCGCCAGATGATAATGCAACACGGTCACATCCCAGAGAGAGTGTTACCATTCCGACAGCCAGAAACACTAGATACCGCGACATCGGATCACCTATCGAGTTCGAATTGGAAAGCCAGACCTAATATATCTCAGTCCTTCCCCCGGTTCAATAGCCTGCCTGAACCGGCCGCAGGCAACCTGTTCAGAAATTCGCGGTCAGCTGGTTGATGTAATAATGGTGACCTGGTGAGTCGATCCCCAAGAATCGATTGAAGATGCCCTTCGGCTCCAGTTGATGGAGCGAATATCCAAATGTATTCTAATATTCCCGCTCAGGTTGACATGAACATGTCGCATTGTTTTTGACTTCTTATCATGAACTACAATCAAATTTCTCCGGATATCTACGTTGGTGGATGCCCCTGCACACCATCAGACATTGAATGCCTCCAACGAGAGACTGGCGTCACGGCAGTTCTGAACGTACAGACCGACGAGGACTTCTTATCTTGCGGTATCGATTGGGCCAAAATGGATGCGCACTATCAAAAGTTAGAGATTGCCATCCGCCGAGTCCCGGTGCGTGATTTTGATCGAGAGGATCTTCGGATGCGACTGCCCGTTTGTGTGGAGGCTCTTGATGCATTGCTCAAGCAGGGGGGCCCCGTCTATGTTCATTGCACCGCGGGCGTGAATCGCTCTCCGAGCGTTGTCATTTCCTATCTTATCTGGATCCGGGGCTGGGATTTTGATCGGGCGGTGAACCATGTGATGGATCGCCGGTTGTGTGATCCCTATCTTGAAGCGATCAAGTTGGCGACGAGGGATCGTTAAAGTTTTACCGTGTAAGATGCTCGCACGGTGCGCGCATCTTCCAGGATACTATGATGAGGTGGCATTGCGGGTCTCGGAGAGACCCGCCTACACTTGGTTGCGGCCTACGGCCGCGTTAGGGATGCTGCGAGGATAGTGCTGCCATAACGGCGCGGCGGAGGTGTTCGAAGGATTCGGGCTGGCAGGCTTCGAATGTTACGATCGGTTCGCTGGCATCCGGATCCATCCCGGCTTCCCAGCCGCCCAGGCCACAGACCTGGCCGACGAAAGCGCGGAGTTGGATGTCCGTCCACTGTTCCTTCACGCGCAGCATATGAAGTAACTCGGCGGTCTGAAGCCCTTGGCGCCACGCTTTCATTCGGAGAGAGGGGAGGGGTTCGTTCAGGCCGAATTTTCTACCGGGATAGATTAGAGCCGTCTCGTCGGCGGTATCAAGGTCGCCGTCGGAGGCGATCGTCTGCCACGGCAGTGTTCCGGTTGCCCCCCAGCAGTAGCTCCTGACCGGCCATGTTTCCCAACCGAAATTCGAACCATGGAATGATGGCGGCATTTGGTAATTCCAGTAGGATTCGCCAAATGCCCGCTTGCGGTAGGCAATCAACCGGCGTTGCGAGTAAAGTTGGTCGGCACAGACATTCAGATCGACGACCCCGTCAAGCCAATTCCGCTGATGCGTTGGCCGCGAAATGTCAATTCGGAATTGAAGGCGATCCTGGGCAGCGTTGGAGGAATCGCTCTGTTTGAATTGGCGGAGTGAATTGCCGAACCAGCGTAGCGCCAGGAAGTCATCGGGAAACATCGGCTCATCGAGAAGCCATAAGCTGATCCCGCGCCCACCCTTTTCCCGAAAGTAATATTTGTTGTTGAGGTAAACCTGGTACCAGGTATTGGACCAGCCCTTTTCCATAAGATGTTCCGTGAATGTCCGGTAGGGGATGGTTCTTTCGAGGCACTTTTCTATTGGCGGCAGATCGGCGGTCCATTTCAGGAACGCGTCATCATCTTTCGGTGGCGGCCAGGGCTTGAAATTTTCGGCAAGTGGCTGGGGCCAGTTTTCATGGAAGGGCAGATAGAGATGGTGGATCGGAACTCCCGCACCGGGCCCGACGTAGCCGGCTTCGGTTGCAAAGGCGGATCCGTCCAGGAGCGGGCCGTACCGGGCGTCCCATTGGGACCAGTCGGTGATTTGGCCCCCTTGCACCACCGGGGCGCCTCGCCAGTTGATCCCGCCCGATTGGCTGTAGGGTAAAACATTCAGTGTCATCCGGTGGGCATGGGCGAGGCGATAATAGTTCCGCTCCATGGGCATGAAGGATTCGGAGGCCGCTGTTGCCATACCCATCGCGGTGGCGGGTGAATCGTATGTGTTCATGTCGCCAATAATTTGAAATACATCCGGCAGAACAATCTCCGTCACCTCGAATTGTATCGGCAACTCGAGCGTTCCACGCGCGTGATGGATCCGCATGGATACTGAATAATGGCCTGGTTCCATATCCTTCGGTACCCAGATGTCCATGAAGATCGGTTGGCACGTCTGATTTCCAATGGCGTTTTTATCCCATGGGATCTGGAATACTTCATCCTCCCGCAATGGAACCAGGACTTCAGAAAAATCTTGATCGGCACGCTTCACCGCCCAGACACGGTAGATTTGCACCGGGCATGGGATCGATTTTTTAACCTCGACTCGAACGGGTCCCCGATCATCTTTGGGCGGGTGGATCGTGGCGGCCAGGCCTAGCCAGGCGTTGCGCGGGACTGCCGGGACGGGGATTGAATCATGCTGTTTCACCCGGCTTGATGTCGCGGATATCACGGCCGATGGACCATGGAACGTGGCTGTCCAACCCAATTCACTTTTACTCTCCATACAAGGTATCTTGGGAATTGTTGGGGGGACTGATCCCGAGAGCGCAGGGGACGCCTTGACATCGTGCACGGCCTGATAGACGTGGGAGCCGAGCCATGTTTCGGTGGTTACATGGTATGTTTTGCCCGGCTCAAGATCTTCGAAGAGGATGGGGTCGTCATGGAATGTGATGATTTGCTGACGATCCATGGTGATCCGGTGTCCCAGGATATTCCTTTTCTGGTTCCAGGCTGGAAAGATATTTGCCGCGCCCGTTGATAGGCTTGCCGCGGCCGGGCAGGGTGCCGACTGGGGCGCGGGGCGCCGGGCGGTAGCCGGTGCGGGGATAGGGATCGGCTCCCCAACGATCGACAGGTACGGCTTCGCGTTGGACTGTTCGCGGGTGAAGATATCATGGTTCTGGCGTGTTTGGCCCTTTTCCTCGCTAAGGACCAGTCCGTGGGAGAGACCCGCCGCCACGGCTTCGACGAGTCGCGGATCGATGGGAACTTCGACCCACGGATCTTCTTTGGCGATGACATCAAATGCCGCCCAATCCATCCGGGGCGAATTGAACGTGACGTCGAGCATGGTTCCACCATGCTCGTCCCATGCGATGTTCGGGTACTTGGCATGGGTGAAACACGATGCGCCATCTTGCGATTTTCCCGTGGCGGTCCCTTCGTCCCATGCGACAGGAACGGTGCACGCAGCGATCCGCCGCAGGCAGCCATTGGCGACTTTAAGGTGCAGAGTGGCGTTGACGACGCGCAAGTTCGTGATTGCCGAGGTATCGAAGTCGAAGAGGTAATAATGCTCATGGCCCTTGATTCGGATCCTGGCCTGCCCGCCGGTATTGATTGTGACTTCCTGAGGATGGGCGCAGATCCCAACATCCTTTGTGATGGGGAGTCGGACCGTTTCCGCATGCGTGACGCGGAAATGGAGAAACAATAGACAGGTGCATAATGGAGTAATGAAATGGCGCATGCTCAGTACGTGATTCTCCGATCGCAGCCTATTTCAGGGGTGACCACTCGCCGAACCGGATCGTTTCCACCTTGCACGGGCCTTTCGCTTTCCAGGTCGACATGGAGGTGTAATTCCACTGGAGGTATTCCGAGCCACCGCCTCCGATGGAGGTGATCAAATAGCCATCGGGGCGATAGGCGATTTGAGTTGCGGCAACGGCCGGATCTTTCAGGGCGGTACGGCCGCGAGCGAGGTCCATGGGTACCCAGCCGTAGTTGGGCAAATAGACTTCCGCCCAGCGGTGAAAGATGTCCCTGTCCGTCCACGCATCGTCGTCGCGAAGGACGACCGAACCCACATAGCGGGCGGGGAGCCCGGCTGCTCGGCAGAGCGCAATCATCGAGAACGAGTACTCAGAACAGGATCCCGTCCCCTGTTCGAGTACTTTCGGCGCGATGTTCCATCCGCCCGCCAACTCGTAATCGACCTTGCCTATGACATGATCGAAGAGTCTCCGCGCGATCCAGTAGCAGTTGGTCTCATCACCGACGACGTTCTGAACCGTCTTGGCGATCAACGGATGGGTCATGCAGTATTTGGTGTCATCGCCGAGATAGCGGTCCTTGATCTCTTTGGGAATGTCGGCCAATGTGCCGGTCTTCTCCGGCAGAATGAAAAACCGTGTTTTGAAGAGATCGGCATCGACGGTCATTGAAATTTGGATCAACTCACCCGCGGGGACGTGGTCGTAGTGAAAGTGGGCCACTTGCTGGCCCCACTTGTCCGTGAGGAAATCTGATGGCGCGGGATCATAGTGGATTGGACCGCGAATCTTTTGATACGGCGAGTCGTGAGGCACGCCGACATAGATCTCGAGCGATTGGACTTCTCCAGGGCCGGAATTGCGAAACTGATGAACGAATTCGAGCCGCTCGTGCCGGCCGAATTTGGAATCCGGCGCGAAGCCGTCGAATGCCTTGATCCCATACAGCTTGTTGCTTTGGAAATCAACGTTCCAAAGATTCTTTCCATCATAGGCGAGCCCACGAGGGAATTTCGATGGCGATTCCAAGGCTGCGACCACATCCCCATTCGCCGGCCAGACCATGTAAATCATGTCGCTGGCGCGGTCCGAGACCCAAAGATATTTGCCGTCGAATGCCAGGCCATACGGTTCGCTGGATGGGGCCATGATATCCGTGATGGTGGTGCCATCCTCGGTTGAAAATTGGAATAACCGGCGCTGTTTGTTATCGGCAACCCAGAGGTACTTGCCATCGAATGCAAGGCCCTGAGGATTGTTGCATGGTAGGGAAATCATGTGTTCGGTGATACCGGACTCGAGGTTAAGTTTTAAGGCCATGTTGGTTTCCGTGTCCAAGGCCCAGAGGCATTTGCCATCCGCGGCCAATTCCTCGACCTGGAATCCAGGCGATGCGATCCGTTGTTTCTCTCGGCCATCGGCTGGATCGATCCCAACCAGGGAGTCCGAATTGCGATCCGAGACCCATAGCAGCCGGCCATCGAAGGCCAGGCCACAGGATCGATTGCCCGGCGAGGAGTATTCTTGGATGACATCACCGGCGGCACCTTGGGCCCATTGGGGAACCACGGACCAGCCCGCAAACAAGACCAAGATACTGAAATAAGAAATTTTCATCAGTCTCTCCAGGAGGATGGGATAGACATGCCTACCGAAGGCAAAACATGGCTCTATTGTACTACAGAATATTCCGATGTTTAGCCGTTAAAATACAACCTTAGGGGTCAGATCCTGTTTCCGGTTTATTCTTGGAGAGTCAACGGTATCTACTCTTTATCCCCAGCGATCAATCGCCGGGCTATTATCGGATGTCTCTTCGGGACACAATGCGATCACAATATCTTTAAAGATCGCTGACTTGTGGAAAACAACGGGGTCAACACCCCAGGAATGCTGCAGTCCATGCTTGGTCCGGAACTCGGCTCAGAGTCCGATTTCGGGGGCCACGTTGCGCATGCCCAGGATCGTGTCGGCGATGAGTTCATCGAGTTCGACACCGAGCATCGCGGCTCCGCGTTCGATCACCGACCGGTTGACACCGGCGGCGAATTGGCTATTCTTCCATTTTTTCTTGACACTTTTTACCTCGACGTCCTGGACGGATTTCGAGGGTCGGACAAGGGCCGTTGCGGCCACGAGGCCGGTCAATTCATCAATGGCAAAGAGTGTTTTTTCGAGCCGGCTCTGGGGTTCCACGTCGGTGCAGAGTCCGTAGCCGTGGCTAACGACCGCTCGGATTGCCTCTTCCGACCAGCCCCGCTCGCGGAGTATCTGGGCGGTTTTCATGCAATGCGATTCGGGGAACTGTTCGTAGTCCAGGTCATGAATCAAGCCGATGATCCCCCAGGCCTCCTCATCCTCGCCCTGTTTACGGGCGATGTACCGCATGACGGCCTCGACTGCCAGGGCGTGCCGGATCAGGTTTTCCGACTGGTTGAATTCCTGGAGGAGGGCGAAGGCTTCGGCTCGACTTGGAACGTCCATGGTGGTTTCCTCGCTAACGAATGAATTGAAGTGACTCAGCGGCCATCTGCCAGTGAAATCCGGGAATGCAGGTCATGAAGTTGTCCAGACCAAGCCCGCGGAATGCAAGAAAATAATTATCGATGAATGAAAATTTTTCATTGACTTTGACCGCTCCAGGAGGTTATAGTAGCCATCGCGAAGATGTGGATTAATAGATAGATAGTATGTAGAAACATCGGTCAATTATAAGTTTCCGCATAGCGTTACGATCCATAAGGTTGGAATCGGCATTCCTGATCTTATAAATATCTAGCCGTGGAAGGGAGGGGTTCTAATGAACCAGATGAATCTGAAGCGTTGGTTGGTTTCCTTATTACCGGCCTTGGCAATCGTCTTTGGTCTGCCCTATGAGGCACCTGGCATTGTGATCGGGACGGACAGCTTTGACTATGCCGATGGCTCGATCATCGGTCAGGCGGGAGGCAGTGGCTGGGATTGGGACAATAC
>JAFGFZ010000213.1 GCA_016930815.1 Pirellulales bacterium
CAATGAAACGTCTTATGCTCAATCGTAGTCTGCTGTTGGCTGTCGGTTTGATTGTCGGCTGTTCGCTCGGCCTCAACCTGCGCGCTCTGCTACCAACAATTCCCGTTCAGGCCACGGCAACGGAAGGCCACGAAAGTTTCGCAATTGCCACCGGCTTGATCGACGATCGGGTGGAAGGCCTTTTTTTCCTCGATTATCTGACAGGCAACTTGACATGCGCCGTCATTAGTCCAAAGACCGGTAAATTCAACGCCTTCTTCCGATACAATGTGGCCGCTGATTTTGGTGGTGCTGCTCAGGAGAATCCAAAATACCTGATCGTTACCGGGATGGCAAACATGGTACGGGGCCGTTCGAATTTTGAGTTTGGCAGAAGTGTCGTCTACGTCGCCGAAGTGACTTCAGGGCGGGTCGCCGCCTATGCCATTCCGTGGAAATCACCACTACAAGCGGCCGGTCAACAGCAGGGAGGCGCGTTGATCCCACTCGATATGCAAGCGTTCCGAGCTCCGCTACGCGACTAGCCTTGTTCGAAACGCCCGAATCTTGACCCATTCCACGCCATACCCATCCCCTGCGACGAACCATGCACCTGACTGTCAATGGCACAACCTACGATCTGCCGGATCAGGCCACTGTTGCCATGCTACTTGAGAGAATGGATTTAAATGTTGCCCATGTCGCCGTGGAGCGGAACCGGGAACTTGTTCCACGTCGCGAGCATGCAACCACTGCATTGTCGGACGGTGACCAGATTGAAATCGTCACATTCGTCGGGGGGGGATAACTGTCGAATCATAACAATTCCTAGCAAGGCACCAACCATGTCTACTCCAAACCCATCTCAGACGGCACTTCGCATTGGCACACACACACTCACCAGCCGCCTCATCGTTGGCACGGGGAAATATGCCGATTATGCGACGATGCAGGAAGCACTCCACCGAAGTGGGACCCACTGCATTACCGTGGCCGTCCGCCGCGAGCGGCTCATCGATTCGGATGGCCGAAATCTGCTCGACTTCATCGATACGAGTCGATACACGCTCTTACCCAACACGGCCGGCTGTTTTACTGCCGAGGACGCAATCCGAGTCGCCCGGTTGGGACGCGAAATTCTCGAAGGCTTGGATAATCCCGGCGCGGACTGGGTCAAACTCGAAGTCCTCGCCGATACGAAGACCCTCCTCCCGGACCCGGTCGCAACCATCGAAGCTACCGAAAAACTCGTCGCCGACGGGTTTCAGGTCCTTTGCTATTCCACGGACGATCCGGTCTGTGCCCGGCGACTGAAAGAGGCCGGGGCAACGAGTGTCATGCCGGCCGGTAGCCCGATTGGATCCGGCCAAGGTATTTTAAACCCGAACAACATCCGCATCTGCCTCGAATATTTGAAAGATGGGGATCCCGACTATCCGGTCATTGTGGATGCGGGCGTCGGGACGGCGAGCGAT
The DNA here is from genome assembly GCA_016930815.1 of Pirellulales bacterium. Classification (GTDB taxonomy): domain Bacteria; phylum Planctomycetota; class Planctomycetia; order Pirellulales; family Lacipirellulaceae; genus JAFGFZ01. The sequence goes on from JAFGFZ010000213.1 coordinate 1,455, forward strand.
GTCACGGGAGCGATGGAACTTGGTGTCGATGGCGTCTTGCTGAACACGGGGATCGCACATGCCCGGGATCCGCTCGCCATGGCCGACGCCATGCGCCATGCCATCATCGCTGGCCGGACAGCCTATCTGGCCGGGCGGATCCCGAAAAAACTCTATGCCACGGCAAGCAGCCCAGAAGAGGGAACCATCGCGCCAGCCATCCCTGCCGCATCGTGATCCCATGCACCGCCAATGGATCCGTCACGCCGGATTCACAATCGACTGGCCACTCATCATCAAATAGGCCACCACGCCGGCAACCCTGATGTAAGGGATGACAACGATAATCCCAACGCAGCAGGCAAGCAAACCGGCAATGATGAGCAGGATACCAACCAACCAAAGTCCGAAAATGATCCACTTATTCCCAGCCGTGATTTGCCTTGATATGGAGAATGCATCCAGCACAGGCGTTTTTCGATCGATGATCAGGTAGTAATATCGGCCGAACATGATCGCCAGAACGATGCCGGGAATAATGAAAAGCAGAAGCCCAAAGCCAACCATCAATGCGTACAGGATCCCCGCGCCAAGGATCGGCAGCAGGTGAGGACCGCCGCTGAATAAATGGCCAATGGACGTCGGCCTCCCGCGGCAAATATCCAGAATGATTTTCGTCTGGCCGATTTCCAAAAAGACTGTGACGATGAAAATCAGGAGTCTTGTAAGCTGTTTTGAAAACTCGGGGGCCACGCCCTGCCCGCCCTGCTTATCCATGATGTCAAAGCCTCCCTCCATGATGGCATTGATGACCATGACCAAGAGGCTCATTCCAATCAACAGACCGGCCTGGCTCTTGAAAATCGCCCATGCCCGGCCGAGGACCTCTTCGAGTACGATTCGGGCCGGAACAATTGGGGCAAGGCCACTCTCCACTGGCTGGTAGGGCATCGTCTGGCCAATCGGCTGGGAAGGATCGGCTTCCGGAAAACGGCCAGGCGTGGGCACGACAAACTCCGCTCCACAGACCGGGCAAGTCGCATCCCGTCCGGCATCCTCATCTTGAACCCGCAAAATCCGGCCGCATCCGGTGCAATAAAATTCGATTGGCATGTCGGAAGGTCTCCTCGTCTTGGAGTAGTCTATCAAAATGAGATGCGATGGAGTACGATGCCCTAATAGATCGCCGGGCGATGGCTCCGCTCGATTCGCAGGTCGAACGGATGGATAGCCAATCTATATATCCCGGTTCCCATGATGCCCCGAAATCCGGCTCCGGCGCCGCCATCGATTTCAGCATTGATCCGCCATCGATCCTGTCATCCACTCCACCTTGTCCTCCACTACTTCGCTCACCGTTGCCGACATCTTGGCCCCC
>JAFGFZ010000214.1 GCA_016930815.1 Pirellulales bacterium
ATCGCCGGCTTGGGCCTGGCCGTTTTCGCAACGAGCACATTCACGCCGACCCAGCAGTTTGGCTATCTGATGATCACGATCCTCTCGGTGGCACTGGCCGGTGATCTTTTGATTCTGCCAGCGATCCTGTCAGGCCCAATTGGAAAGGTCTTCTGTGTCCGCCGGAAAGCTGCGGCGCTGGTTTTCCCCGAGGCGTCGGAAGAATCCGCACCCGCGTTTTCCCTGTCGGGCGTCCCGGCCCCCGCGGATGAAACCCCATTTATCCGTCGCCGCGACACACCGCACCGTCGATCGAGCCCTATTCCCTAGCCCGCATATTTCATAAGCTTTCTCCTGTGCGTCCACAGGTGCTCCTCTGGCCACGTCCCACGGCGCAATTCGATCGTCAATGTATTGACAATATCTACCGGTCGAATTGCTTGGTTTCCTTTAACTTGGTCTAAATTCCCGGATAGGTTTTGTTCATCGAGGCGAATATGCCCTACCGCAACATCCGCATTCTGTGTATCGCCGTCTTGATCGCCTATGCATGTTTTATTCGGGCGGACCACAATCCCTACACCCGCCACGTGGCCCATGCATTCAATGCGATCCAACGCCGTGCCCTCTACAACATCCCTGGCCAACACCTTCTGGATGGAGCCATTCAGGGGATGGTGGCAGAATTGCATCGCCGTGAAGATCTTCATTCGAACTACTTCTCTGCCGAAGATGCGGCCGAACTGTATACCAAGATGCACCAATCGTTTGGAGGGATTGGCATAGTCATTTCGGTTTGTGGTGAGCCACCGCGACTGACAATCATCGCGCAGCCAGAACCCGGTTCCCCGGCGGCCGCGCATAATATCCGGATCGGCGATCAGATCATGGCCATTGATGGAGAGCCCACGGAAGGTCTTTCGATGGACAATGCCCGAGACCGCATGCGCGGCCCTATTGGTACTCCAGTAACATTATCCATCCGCCATCGCGAGGAGGAAGAAATCGTGAAATTCGACATCCGCCGCGGCTCGATCAAAATCGATTCCGTTGTGGGATACGCGAAAGATAAAGATGCGAAATGGCGCTATCTTCTGCAAGATGATCCACGTCTTGCGCATGTCCGCATTACAAGCTTTGCAGATCGCACGCTCCAGGAACTTCACGATGTCGTCATGAAGTTGAAGAAACAAGATGTCCAAGGAATTTTGCTTGATCTGAGGAACAACCGGGGAGGCGAACTTGCCACTGCCGTCGCTGTCAGCGACCTGTTTCTTGAATCGGGGCAAGGGATTGTCTCAACCAAGGACCGGTTCGGGATCACGGAAAGTAGTTATTCATCCAGTGGCGAGGGTCCGTTCCGGGATCTCCGGTTGGTTGTATTGATTGACCGGAACAGCGCAAGTGCCAGCGAGATTGTTGCCGCCTGTTTCCAAGACAACCATCGTGCGATCATTGCCGGTGAGCGCTCTTTTGGCAAAGGGACTGTCCAGCGGTTGATCCACGCCGGGCCGCCAGTCAAGGTCCATGGCACGAATCAGGTTCCCCTCTTGAAATTGACCACGGCGAAGTACTGGCGACCAAGCGGCGAGGATATTCACCGCATGCGAGGTGAGTACAAACACGACGATCCGGTATCCTGGGGCGTGCGCCCGGACGCCGGATTCGAAGTGCCACTCTCGGAGGATGAATACTTGGCCTACATCATCGATCGGCTCGTTCGGGATACCTACAATCCCAATGGGGATCCCCTTCCGCCAATCGAAGACCAGCCCCACGAGCCCTTTGTGGACCGGGCCTTCGAATTGGCTGTCCAATGGCTCCAGAAACCATTGAAACACAGGTCGATTCCTGCCAGATGATTTCGTGGTTTCAGGCACCGGCCAGCCGGTTTCTTTGAAATACTTTCCAAACACCCGGCCGGATTTGGACACTGATTTTATCGGGATTCCAATCTAGGCTGCCATTACTTAACTCTCGAAGGAATCAAGACATACAACAAACCAGCGTCCTATTTACCGGACCTTTGTTCCTGATTGGCACGCCACGTGCTCCATGATGCATTGGCTGGCATCGGCCCTCCCGCGGCCGATGCGGTTCTTCTCGCACACTCTTTTCGCCCCATGTGGAAAGGATTTCATCCATGGTTGCCTTGCGTTCTGAGTTTTGTGATGCCATGCATCATGCTTGGGTCCGACCGATGGCCGGTCGCGGTACGAGATCTCCTAGCCAAGAGGACGACCTCTGGATGGATCCGTATATTGCCTCTCTGGTCCGAAAGTTACAGGCGGAGGTACGTTGCGAACGCATCGAAACCGCCAGAAAACGAGCGCGGATTCGGGGAATGAATGGCACCGCGATTCAATGGCAAGTCCCAGTTCGCGACGACCCGATCACGCAAGATCGGGCCATTGCCCTCGGGAGTATTAATAATTCAAGAGGCACAGGAGACCGCGGAACGAAGGCAGACGGGCACCATTCCCTTTTGGTTTCTTTTCGGCTAAAATTTATCTTTTTGTCCTAGCGCGAATATTTCACGCATTTCGTCGCGATCGGCCGTACAATCATTCACCATGGGAGGATAGCTTCGTGCGATCGGTTACCTTGCAGTTTGTTTCGATTCTTTTTGGGGGGGTCCTGGCATTGCCTGCTTTTGCCCAGTCGATCATCGCGCATCGCGGGGCATCCTACGATGCACCCGAAAATACGCTCGCGGCCTTTCACCTTGCCTGGAAGCAGGGCGCTGACGGCATCGAGGGCGACTTTTATCTTTCATCCGATGGCCGGATCGTCTGCATTCACGACAAGGACACGGAACGCGTCGCGGGCACAAAGCTGATTGTTTCCAAGACACCATTCGCCAAATTGCGTGCCTTGGATGTCGGTGCTTGGAAAGGTGAAAAGTGGCGGGGTGAGAAGATTCCAACATTGAAGGAAGTCATTGAGACCATCCCGGAAGATAAACAGTTTTTCATCGAATTGAAGACGGGCCCGGAAATCGTCGAACCGTTGGCCAAGGAACTCGAGTCGAGCCCTCTTCAAACAGAACAAATCGTCCTTATCAGTTTTAATGAAAAAACAATCGCTGCATGTAAGAAGAGATTGCCACACCTTAAAACTTTATGGGTGACTGGATTCAAGAACGAGCAGGAGGATGGCAGTGGCTTGTGGTCGCCAGGGATCGAGGAAGTGATCCAAACTACCCGCCAGAGTCAAGCCGATGGATTGGATGCCCAGTCGGAGATGCGGCACTTCGATGCTCGATTTATCAGCCAGCTTGAGGCATCAGGCATTACCGAGTTCGGCGTTTGGACGGTGGATGATCCGAAGATCGCAAGGTTCTATCAGAAACTGGGGGCATCGGCGATCACAACCAACCGTCCGAACTGGATCCGTCAGCACCTCCGGCTGACGGAAAAGAACGAGTGAACGAGCTGATATCTTTGGGTCTCTATTTTCTGGGCCACCATAGAGGGGACCGCCTATGGCGATCCAACAACTCACCGAAGAACAG
>JAFGFZ010000215.1 GCA_016930815.1 Pirellulales bacterium
GAAGGCCCTGTATTGGTCACGGTGATCAGGTACGTCGCCGTCTGGCCGGCGGCTAGCGTCTGCGATGTCTTGTCCGCCGTTAGCGCAACTCCAGAATTCGCTTCGGTCGAAAAGCCGGATTGTGAGAAGGCCTCAGGCCCCCAAATATTCCGCCATAGCGATTGATCGCCTTTTAGATACAGACCAAAATAGCTCGTCAAATAGTGACGTGTCATCGCAAGTTGTTCCTCGGCCGGCAGCGATCCGCCGTCGGGAAACAGAGGAAACGGATCGTCCTGGAAGCCGACATGACAACCGCCTAAAATCAAAGGTTTAAGTTTTGGCGGCGTAGCGCTGTTGTACAGTGGCACCGTGGCCGTGGTGTAATCGACAATGCCATCCTCGTCACCCGAAAGGAGTGCTACTGCGGCTTGAATTTCCGGCATCACGGGCTCGGGGGATGGATTGGTGATTGCCGTAGCCAGGCCGGCGAAGGCTCGAATACGCCTATCATTCGCGGCAGCCAGGAGTCCGGAACCGGCGCCCATCGAATGGCCGAACAGGCCGAAGTGGTTGATATCCACATACCCGAATAGCGAATCCGCCGGATCAGCGTGCCTGGCCGTCAGATAGTCGAGTGTTAATTGCATGTCAATCGCGAAGTCAAGATGATTTGGTAAGAGACCAACTTCGGAGGTCGGGGCAATCACCAAGTGGCCATAGGTGGCCAGGTGTTCGAGTGTGCCATAATAACGTGCCGGTTGCTGCAAATAACCGTGCCCAAACGTGATTGCCGAATAGGGTCCGCCCGTTGGATCCAGCGGCACGTCCACGCCGCTTGTGATGGCTGGGTAATACATCAGCGCTGATAGTGTCGATGAATCAGAACGCGTGATGGTCACTGTGGTCGAGCCAGCGGCAAATGGCCCTGGTTGGGATAGATCACCGCGGCAGGAAAGAGGCCAAAATGTGGCCACCAGAACCAGCATCATCCAGAAATGGATTCTGAATAGCTCTTTTATTGCCAAACGTGCCATCATGAGTTGGTATGCCATGGTACTGCTTAGCTCTGCTGGTTACGGAGCGCTTCAGCCTGGTGCTGAATCGAATTGATTTCGCTACGGGATTTGCGATCAAGGTTTCGCAACTGCATTCGCATCCGCTGGTACCCAGCCAGAAGCTTGCGGTGCCGGGCCAGAAAATCCCAGTATAACGTGGTGTAGGGACACGCGTTGACGCCGTAACCTACGCCAGGGTCGTAGCGACAGCCGCCACAATAGTTACTCATCCGCTCGATATACTTGCCCGAGGCTACGTATGGTTTCGAGGCCATGATCCCGTCGTCGGCGAACTGGGACATCCCCAAAGTGTTCGGAAGCTCGACCCATTCCACGGCGTCTAAGTATACGGCCAGATACCACTGGTGGACTTCGCGAGGATCAACTCCCAACAGCAATGCGAAAAGCCCGGTCACCATGAGCCGTTGGATGTGATGTGCGTAGCCGAAATCGAGAGTCTGCAGAATGACTTGGCGAAGACAGTTCATGTCAGTTTCGGCAGTCCAGAAAAACTTGGGCAATCGAAGCTGGGCAGTCAGGGTATTGCGATCCAGATATCCGGGCATAAAGCGCCAATAAATCCCGCGAACATATTCCCGCCACCCAAGAATCTGGCGGATGAATCCTTCGACGGAATTCAGGGACGCTTTGCCCGAGCGGTAAGCAACCTCAACCTCGTTAAGTAGATCGCGAGGGTCCAGAAGCTTCAGATTCAGGGCTGAAGACAAGAGAGAATGGTAGAGAAACGGCTGACCCGACCACATGGCATCCTGGTAGGTGCCGAAGTCGTGGAGACGGTGCGAAATGAAATCTCGCATTGCCCGGCGGGCCTCGCGGGGCGTGACAGGCCAGGCAAAGTGGTCCAGCCGCCCGGGGTGCGTCGCAAAGGCTTGTTCCACGAGTTTAAGGACTTCGCGGGTGGTTGCATCCGGTGAAAACCGGGTCGGTTGCCGGACTCCTTCGGGGCCAGTTGAACCGAAACTCTGCCGATTCTCCACATCGAAGTTCCATTTTCCAGCCTCGGGTTTTCCGTCATGCATGAGGATCCCCGTTTTGCGACGCATGTACCGATAAAAGTACTCCATGCGGAGTTGCTTTCGCTCGGAGGCGTGTTCCGCGAATTCATCATGGGTGCAGAGAAAATGCCGATCTGCCCGCATCTGGACAGGTACCTGGAGCTTCCTGGCAGCCTTCTCAATGGACTCTTTGACTCGCCATTCCCCGGGTTCGACGACAACCAGGCGCCGCGGCTTCCTGCGGCGGACGGTTGCCTCTAATTCGCGGGCGAGGCTGCCAAGGTTGTCGGGATCGTCGAGCTGGCGGTAAAGAATTGGGATACCCCGTTCGCGGAGCGCGTCGCGGTAATGTCGCATCGCGGTCAGGAAAAGGGCGATCCGGGCCTTATGGGACCAGACGTGCGTCGATTCCTCTGCGACCTCTGCCATCCAGACGGTATCGTGTCGCACATCCACGCCGTCAAGGACAGAAGACTTGGGATCCAGCTGATCGCCCAAGACGACAACCAGGTGGCGGAGATGGGAGGGGATTGAAGGAGCCATGGTCATATCGCAGGTTCCGGACGACCCTGCCGTCGGTCAGGGGTGGCAAACAGAAGATTCCTCGCATAGCATACTCTACGAGGATATGATCACCCGCGCAAAGGGCCAAGATCACTTGGGGAGGACCTTCCTCATGAACGATTCTAGCCGATTGGAACGACCAGCGGACTCAACAAATGGGACCGAGCTGGATCCGAAGCAAAGCGATTTGGCTACACGAATCTATGATTTGGTTCATCAGAGGCCTTATGGCGTCCTGTGCACGCAAAGCCAGTCGCAGCCCTACGGATCCCTGGTAGC
>JAFGFZ010000216.1 GCA_016930815.1 Pirellulales bacterium
ACGATGGGGATATTGTGTTCCAGCGCGAGTCTTCGGATGCGTTGCGCGAGGACACCGGCCCCTTTGGCAACAACAATTGGGGCGGCCATTTCATGCGGATCATAGCGGATTGCCACGGCCAGTTCGGTAGGGTTCGTGACGACCACATCCGCTTTTGGCACGGCCTCGCTCATGCGATGGAGTACCATTTGCCGCTGGATCGCGCGGCGCCGGGCGAAGATTTGAGGATCACCCTGCATTTCTTTCATCTCCTCGCGAACTTCCTGCAGGGTCATGCGGAGGTCCCGTTCGTGACGCCATCGCTGGAATGCATAATCGAAAATCGCAAGAACCATCAGGGCAATTCCACACCAAAGCATCGTCGTTAGCAGAATGGATGCCAGAAAAGATGCTATCTGCCCAATTTCCTTTCCACTCAAACTGACCAGATCCTTCCAGGAAGAAAAGATGACCGCACTCGCAACCACGCTGACAACGAGTACCTTGAACAACCCGAATCCAAGCCGCATCATTCCAGAGAGGGAGACGATCCGGTGATAACCGCGGATCGGACTGAGCCGGCCGATGTCTGGGGTGATCCGCGACGGAGTGAAGAGAAGGCCAATTTGAAGCAGGGTCGCCGCAACGGCGGCGGTGAACAACAGGCCAAGAATGGGGAGGGCTGCCTTGGACAATCCGCTGACAATCCCGTCATAGGACTGCACGGCGAACTCGCGGTTGACCGCCAGCGGGCCCGTCTCCCCTAGTTGCCGCCGCAGCAGGCCGCTGAAATAGTCCGTCAATCCGCCACCGAGCAACATCAAGGCAAGAATACCTGCAAACAATACGGCTGCCGATCCGAGGTCGTGGCTGAACACAACCTCGCCCTTTTCACGCGCTTGCTGGCGCCGATGCGGGGTTGGATCATGCGTTCGTTCACTCGACTGTTCAGCCATGGATCAGGATCCACTCAGACCGCGGATAGCCTCCTGGAGCTGTTCAAGTGCCAATTCGGTATGCTCCTGGAATGTCCAGGCGATTGCTCCGAGTGAAATGAAGATGCCTCCAAGAGTCAGGAGCGTGTTCACACCAAAGCCAACCATCAAGATATTGATTTGAGGCATTGTGCGGCCAATCAAGCCAAGGATTAGTGTTGCAAGGAGCAGAGCCACCGTGACTGGTGCCGCCGCACGGATTCCCAAGATAAAACTTTGCGTGAGGATATTGATCAAAGCGTCCACGAAAGAACCCTCGATCATCCCGAACCCCGGTGGCGCCCAAGTGAATGTATCGAGCAGCGCCCCCATGATCAAACGGTGGCCCCCAATGAGAACGAAGACCGCCATTGTGATGAAGTAAAGGAGTTGCGAAACCATGGGAACGCTCGCGTCGAAACCTGGGCTGAAAACATCGGCCAGGGCGAGGCCGCTCAGCTGGCTGATCAACTGGCCCGCGACCTGAATCCCGGAAAATAGGATCATGATGCCCAGGCCAAGCAACAGACCGATCAATACTTCGCCAATTAAAATCCAGGCATAGTTCAATAAACTGCCCCCGGCACCGACGTGGCTGCCGAAGTGCATTGGCATGATCAAGATCGATAATGCCACCGCAAGAAATGCTCGAATCCGTACCGGCACCGATTGATCCCCGAAGATCGGTGCCGTCATTATCAACGCACCAATCCGGCCAAGAATCAGTGTGAATAAGATGAACTGGTCGGATAGGAATGCCCAAACGAATGGCATGAGGATTAAAGCAAGTTTGGAATGTTCGTAATCAGCGACTCGGAATATTCGAGGAGTCTTGTGATGATCCACGGGAGCGCCAGGCCCAGAGCCAGGGCCATCGCAATCAATTTCGGAACGAAGGCCACCGTCTGCTCCTGGACCTGGGTGAGCGCCTGCAACAGTCCAACAATCAAACCAACAACGACTCCGGAAATTAAAACCGGCGCCGCAATGAGGGTTGCCGTCAACAGGGCCTCCCGGCCAAGATCAATTGCCTCTTGTGGATCCATTGAATGTCATCATATATGGAAACTCTCGAGTAACATTCCGACAACGAGATGCCAGCCATCAACAAGCACGAATAGTAATAGTTTGAACGGGAGTGAAATGAGTACCGGTGGCAGCATTAACATTCCCATCGAGATCGTAACGCTGGCGACAACGATGTCGAGAATGACGAATGGCAAGTAGACTTGAAAACCGATCAAAAAGGCGGTCTTGAGTTCGCTGAGCATGAATGCTGGCAGAAGCGCCTGTAAAGGTACCTCCGTCTCGCCCTCCTGGGCGTCATAGTAAACGTATTTCGGCGATTCATTCGATTCAGAATCGGCTGGTTGCGGGAGGTACTCTAGAAAGAGGTAAATGTCCTCGTCGTTCTCGGTCCGAATAATCTGGTCGGCCATGAAACGCCGGATTGGATCCGAGCCTCGTTGGAAAGCTTCATCCAGTGAGATTTCTTTATTCGTGTAGGGCTGGATTCCCAGATCGTAGACCTGCTTCCAAACGGGAGTCATCAAAAGGACCGTGATGAAGAGTGAGATCGATGTGATCACTTGACTCGGAGGGAGTTGCTGTGTGCCAAGTGCCTGCCGGAGCAGGCCGAGCACAACGATGACCCGGATGAAACAGGTTGTCATCAGCAAGATGGCCGGAGCCAGGCTTAGGACCGTCAGCAGAAGCATGACCTGGATCGCCGAGGAGAGGCCCTCGGCGCTCGTCCATTGTTCAGGCCCTCCGAATCCTCCCGGCAAGGAGACTCCAGTTTGGTCCAGAGATTCCGCCGTTTTCGCCTCTTGCGGCAATTGGGCAGGCGCTGATGAGGCAAGTGGAAAACACAAGATTGCCATGCATAGGGCAATACCAAAATACTTTTCCCGGATCGCTGCGAGGTTCAGGTATCCTCGTGGCGTCTGTGATTGGATCCATCGCCAGACGTCCGGCGGGCGCCCGCATGTCAACGTTTCGTGATGATCAATCCATGAACAGGACACGTTTCTAGGTACCTCGGCCTGCCAGGGAATTGTTTCCGAAAAGTCCATCGGTACGGCGATGTTCCAGTTCATGCATGACTTGCTGGAATGCTTTTTGAGATTTGTTCCGGCCAGGATGGTCACAGAGGCTAATCAGGCGAGTGACTTCATCAGGATCGGTGATTTCCGAGAGTGTCTCCGCTCCGGCCGCGGATACGGAGACGAGGAGTAGTTTGTGGCCGAGTCGAACCAGATGGACGGATTGTTTGGCGGTCAACGTCGAGTGGCCTAGGACTTCGATAACATCGTTCGGCAGCCGCGCAACGGCTTTTGGCATCCCGTGCCGGATCGCCCACGCCAGGAGAAAAAACGCCCCGATGGCCACGGCCAGGCCACCGAGCATGGTTGCGAGGGATCGTCCTCCCGTAAAACTTCGCATGCGCTGAACCGCGGATGGGGCAGATGGTGAATTCTTTTTGGGTGGGTGGGGCCGGAGTGCCGGGCCGCCGCCCGATGCTTGGATTGGATTTGCCGCTGGAATTCCGGCCATGGCGCGGCACACTGGCTCCACTCGATTCAGTGTATTCACTCCTCGCGGTGCATCCGATGGCGCGACTCCGAACACCGGAGCCGTTCCACTCAGGTCGCGAGTCGCTTCGAGTCGTTCCCCACGGTAGCCGTCGGCTGCGGTGAGCCGGGTACTTGCGGCAATGGGAATCGACAGAACAATGATGACGAAAAACCGAGAGGGCATCCTTGCCTATCAGCTAGCTGTTCGAGAAAAGATGAAGGAAGAGTGTCGTGGCCGGCCGCGATCTTTTTTACGGATGGCTGCGTGCCATGGAACCTTGGTGCAGATCAATGACTAGCATGCAACGGGTTCTCAATGGGCACGCCAGGTATCTTGGCCGTGCCGCAATCGATCGGACCAAACCATCCAATTCAATACACAAAAACAGCATTCGATACAAGTCGGATATTCTCGCGTGCCAAGTCGCATCAAATAGCGCAAGCACTGTCGCCAACAATGAGTTCGGCGACGCGGACGCAAAAATTGTCGTTTAAAACGAGGACTTCACCCCGCGCGATCAGCCGGCCATTCACATAGATATCGACCGGATCGCCCGCTAGCTTGTCGAGTGGTACTACGGCCCCTTTATTCAGCTTCAGTACCTCTTCCAAACACATGTGAGTTCGCCCCAATTCAATATGAACATCAAGCTCGATATCCCGCATCAAGTCGAGGGTGGCGACTTCGGTCGAGGCGGGTGTGCCGGAGAATTCCTCCAATTGGAATGTCCGGATACCCCCTGGAAGCTCCGAGTGATTGGAATCAATCGATGCCAATGCGGCTTCCGCCTTATTTAACAGATAGTCAATGTCGTTTTGGGATATGCCATTTCCCGTCGATGGGATGTCCCGCGATGCCTGGGAAGTTTGGGTAGGAGAATGGGCAGAACCTTGATTCGATGGATCCATGGATGCGGTAGCTGACGCGGTACTGGAGGCCTGTATCAAGGCTTCCAATTCACTCGGGTCCAATGACGCACCGTGTGGCGATGGGGTATTCTCTACCGCCGCTGCTGGGGCCTTTGGAGGATTCGAAGGGCCTTTGGAGGCAGCATTCTTTCGAAGAAGCTCTTCAATTTCGTCCTGATTGAGTTGTTCCGAAGGATTCGCCATGGGATTCCATTCCTGGCATTTATTGCTCGATAAATGAAAATTGACTGAAAACGACCTCGTGGATCAGGGGCTTGCCCAGGGTGCGGTTACTTTTCTCTAAAATCAGCCGTTTGATCAAGCCCAGACCGGCGTCGGTCAGGTCGGTGAGCTCAGCCCGGCGAAATGTGACATGGACTTGCTCGCTCAATCGATGCTGATGCTGTTCATAGAGTGCCTCGAACTCGGGTACGTCACTTGCTAGCACCGTGGCGCATAGTTCAAAGTCAATTCGCAATGTCGTATTGGATTCAGGTTGGTATGACGTGATATAATAGTGGCCTATGTTGACTTCGCGAAGGTCGAGTTGGCCGCTGTCGCTCTTGGTGGAGGAATCCTCGTTGCCGGAATTGCCCGACGTGGCATTCGCGATACGCCGGCCAAATTGGGCCGTCTCCTCGCTGGAGGGCAAGAACATCGCGACGGCAACACATTCCAAAACCACAATCAAAACAATGATGACTACGGCTTTGATCAATGAAAAGAGGTTCGAGCCGCCTCGTTTCGTCCCGTTTTCTGTTTTTTCTATTTCAGCCATATTGCCCCTCTGCTCCGAATTGCCTGACCTTCGGGTGATTCATGTCACATCATTCATCCATCATTCCCATCACTTCGTTCATCCACCATGATCACTTGGACCCGTGCATTCCGTAGTAGTTCCGTTGGATCGATACCGGTATAGACTGGATCATTTGGTCCAAACACATTGATACTTATCCGGTTGTTGCTGATTCCCTGGGAGATAAGGTACTGTTCAACCACGCGGGCCCGTTGGAACGCCAAGTCCCAGTTGTCACGAAAACCGCTTTCCTCTGGAACCGGTTGTGATATGGAATACCCACGAACTTCCACCCTTTGTGGTTTTCCGGCGATTTGTTGAACGACGTGTTGGAGTTGTTGTTTATGTTTTTCCGTCAGGTCAATTTCGAATCGATCGAAATAGATGACACCGCCGGCAGTTGAATTTTTTCCAGTACGGATTATCTGGACCCGTGCGTTTTCCCCGACGGGCGCTTTCACTTTATCTCCCCCTTGCAATGTATCACGGCGTCGTGCTCTTCCCAGGCTTGCGATATATTGCATGTTCGAATTCCGCGGCTTTTGTTCACCAGGCGTGAACGAAAGGATGGATGCCTCGTAACCAAACTGCTCGCGCATGGATTCGACCATTGCCTGGTAACGTTCTTCTTCTTTCATCTCGCTCATCGAGACCAGCATGATGAAAAACGTCAGCAAAAGGGACATCATGTCACCGAATGTGACCACCCATTCCGGGACTCCAGCGGCTTGGTCTTCCTGTTCCACGGCCATGACTACGCAGCTTCCTTCTCGCGGCCACGGACCTTGGGTGGCAGGAATGTATGGAGTTTCTGTTGAATCACGCGGGGATTTTCCCCGGATTGAATCGCAAGAATACCCCGGATGATGATCTCCATCGCCTGCAGTTCATACTTACTAGTAAAACCTAGCTTTTCCGCAAAGGGTAGAAAAACGACATTCGAGGCGACGGCACCGTAGAGTGTGGTTAGGAGGGCAATAGCCATTCCGGAACCGATTTTGGATGGATCGCTCATATCGCCGAGCATGATCACCAGGCCCATCAGGGTTCCGATCATACCGAATGCCGGGGCAAAACGGCCCATCGTGTCTAAAATGGCTTTACCATCTCGATGGCGTGTAGCGACAGAATCGAGTTCCGTGCGGAGAATATCCTCCATGACTTCGGGCCGCGTGCCATCGACGGCCATTTGAATTCCCAGGACGATGAATGGATTATCGACCTCCTCGACCCGGCTTTCGAGTGCCAGCAAACCGTCCCGGCGCGCTGTCTCGGCCAGGCTCACGATTTGGTCAATGATATCTTCATAGGATTCAAGTTTATACAGAAATACTTTTTTGGTGACCGTGAACACGCCGAGAAACGTCTTGAGTGGAAAGGAAATGAGCGCGGCCGCGATAGCTCCGCCAAGGACGCACACGATCGAACCAGGATCAAAAAATCCGGCAATTGTCCCGCCGCCAAGTAGGATCGAACCCACAACGAGAAAGAATCCCATTGCGACTCCGATGACCGATGCAATATCCATGATTGATTATGATTCCGAGGGGATTCAATAAACCGATTGCATGTGAAAAGTCGTATTGCGCGCCGGAGGCGCAGCCAGCTC
>JAFGFZ010000217.1 GCA_016930815.1 Pirellulales bacterium
TTCCAGATCGAGATAATTGGCTCGTCTCGAAAGAATGGTACGACAAAGCGGTCGATGCGGTTGACAACAAAGGGAAAAGCCTGGGGAATGTGAATCCGGTCGTCTTCTATAGCAAACCGGCCATGTCGCTGATGAATTACGCCGAAACGATTGCGGAAGAGGGAGCGCATCGCGACAAGATGCGGACCGCTTGGAAACGGGCTGGCGAAGAATGGGATCGGTATGGGCAGCATCCCATCCTCCACTCGACCGGTATGGTCCTGATCCTGGGCGAGGTGGACCGCCTCCAAAAAGAGGTGGATTCCTGGTCTGCCAAGCTGGAGGATTTGCTTCCGGGGACGCGTGCAGCGATGGCGGCCCACCGCCGCGAGGCGTTGTCGGAAGCCGAGATCGAGGCGATGGAAACTCCCCTTGCCAAACGGACCCAAGAGCAGCTCGAATTATCATACAATGCCGAACGATCGTTAGCCGTGTCGGACGCCGAACTCGCCCAGCGTATTATCGAACTGGCTCCGGAAAAGGAAGAAGACGCTCTGCTTCTGGCCCATGAACTCGACAAAGCCAGGCGGCGGTGGCGCTACACCAGTAATTATCGGGAAACCGCCAACTACGCCTACTGGGAGAATCGGGCCGAGTACGAAAAGACCGATGCCGCGCTCACCGCGCGGGAAAAGACTTACCAAGGTATCCAGGCATATGAAGAGTCCGACCTTCGCGAAGCGAAACAACTCTTCGAAGAAGCACTCGCCAAATGGAGAGAGGTTCTGGACCAGTTTCCTGCCGTTATGGAAGATATAAAGACAGGTGATGACCTGATCGAGGTGATTAAAAAATACCGCCGTGTTCTCGATCAGGATGGCAAAACGCTTGATGAGAACTTCCCCCTATGGGATGTCCTCGAAGAAAATGACCGATCTGGTGATTTTCAAGACGAGTTGAATCAGCACCGGGCGCGCCAGAAAACAGATACGGCTCCACAACCATGAGAATCGTTGTCCTTGGCGCTGGCACTGTCGGCAGTTCGATCGCCAAATTGCTCTGTCAAAATCGGCATAGCGTCACCGTGGTGGATACGAACGCGGACCATATTCGCCACATCAATGAAACGCATGATGTCCGAGCCATCACCGGCTCAGCCGCCCAATCGAGCGTGCTGTTCCAAGCTGGGATCATCGGCGCCGATCTCTGCCTGGCAGTGACTGGAATCGACGAAGTCAATCTGGTTGCCGCGAGTATGGCCAAGGCGATGGGCGCACGCCGCGCGGTCGCTCGCGTCTATGCCCCGGTCTTTCGTGATATGAGCACGTTTGACTATCAGCGGCATTTCAAAATCGATCGGCTGCTAAGCTTGGAACATCTCACGGCACTGGAACTGGCCCGGAGTATCCGCCACCCTGGATCGGTCATCGTTGAAAACTTGGCCCGGGGTGAGCTGGAGGTTTATGAAGTAGCCATTACAGAACAGACGAAAGCGGCGGATGTGCCACTTGAGGAACTGAAACTGCCGAAGAGTGTCCGCATTGGATCGATCGCCCGCGATGGCAGAACGTGGATTGCTGGAGCCGAAGATGTCATGGCCATCGGAGATCGCGTGACGGTCATCGGTCTACCGAAGGATATCGATGCCGTTAAGGACCTGTTCTATTCCGAGTCGGGAACGAAGGCCGATATCGTGATTGGAGGCGGAGGTGAGACGGGGTACCACCTCGCGCGGATACTCGAAGGCCAACGGTTCAATATCGTGCTCATGGAAGCCGATCGCTGTCGCTGTGACTTTCTGGCCGAGAAACTGGATCACACGACGGTCGTGCATTCCGATGCCACACGGCGGGAGTCGATGGAGGAAGAACGGGTTGGGAGCGCGGATGTTTTTGTCGCATGTACGGGGGACGATGAATCCAACATCATGGCCGCCGTCGAGGCCCGCGACCTGGGCGTTGAAACGACCATGGCGATTGTCCAGAGACCCGATTACGCCAATGTCGTCGGGAAGCTTGGAATCAAACTAGCAGTCAGTCCACGTGAAGTCATGGCGAAACAGGTACTGGGCTTTCTGAATACAGGCCCCATTGTATCCCGACACGCGCTGGGTGATGGAGGGATCACGGTCTTGGAAGTGGAAGTGCCAGCGAATTCCCCGGCGACGGAGCACGTGTTAGCCAATTTACCTTTGCCCCGTCAATGTCTGATTGCCGCCGTGATCCAGGATCAATTTGCCCGTGTGCCCGGGGCCGATGATCGCCTCCGTGCCGGTGATACGGTCGTCGCACTGGTCGCCGAGTCGGTCATCGACGATACGATTCGGATTTTTATGCGCAAGAGCGATTAGCCGGCCCTTTTCCCATCATGAACTATCGCCTGATAGCCAAGTTACTGGGAAGCATCTGCTATCTGATCGGTGGCATGATGGTTTTCAGCCTCCCATGGGCATGGCCGGCCCTCAGTGGCACGAATCTATCTCGTCCGGTTGAAACGGGCGGGCTGATTGCCCTCTGTATCTCAATTGCCATTTGCGGCCTGGTCGGTTTAGTACTCCGCCGCTGGGGGAAAAACGCGGCCATCGTTCTGTACCGTAAAGAAGCCATGGCCGTCGTGGGCCTCAGCTGGGTTCTGGCGACACTCCTCGGCGCGCTCCCCTTCTATTTCAGCGGCACTTCGCGCGGCCGAGAGAATTCTACGGCCCCTCGGCCTGGCTCTCCGATCCGCATGTCCCTCGTCGACTGCATGTTCGAGTCGCAATCCGGGTTCAGCACGACCGGCGCGACCGTGCTGACCCAGATCGAAGATCCTGAACTGGTTCCCCGCTGTATCCTGTTCTGGCGATCGAGCACGCACTTTCTCGGTGGATTGGGGATTATCGTGCTTTTTGTCGCCGTCTTGGGCCAGGGTTCTGCTGGAAAGGTGATGATGCGGGCCGAAATGCCGGGGCCAAGCAAGGAAGGATCCCAGGAACGGATGCAGCATACCGCCTGGGTATTCACGGCAATCTACTGCGGACTGAATGCCGCTTTGGCCATTCTCCTGAAGATCGAAGGTGCCCTCGTATTATCGCAGGGCATGTCCTGGTTCGATGCACTCTGCCATGCCTTCGGTACGATGGCGACGGGCGGTTTCAGTACGCACGATTGCAGCATCGGCTATTACAATTCGCAAGTGATCGAATATACCATCACCGTCTTCATGATTCTGGCGGGTACCAATTTCACATTACTCTACTTCGTGCTGATTTTTCGGCCTGGAAAATTATGGATGGATGTCGAATGGCGGATGTATATCGCCATTATCCTCGTGGTCACCATGGCGATCATTGGGATCGCGATGTATGGCTACGAAGACTTCAATCCGGAGCGGAAACTTGGGCCATGGGAGGAGTTTTCACAGGCCCTCCGCTACGGGCTTTTTCAAGTCGTGTCGATCATGACGACAACGGGGTACGGAACCCATAATTTCGATGCCTGGCACAATTTCGGCCGAGGGGCGCTCTTTTTATTGATGTTCATTGGCGGTTGTGCGGGGAGTACAGGCGGCGGCCTGAAAGTCATCCGGCATGTCCTGTTTGTTAAAATTCTGCGACTGGAAATCGAAAAATCCTACCGCCCCAATGTTGTCCGCCATCTCCGGTTGGCGGGATACACAATCAACGATCCCGAACTGTATAAAAACATCCTCCTTTATTTTGGCCTGATTCTGGCGATTTTTGCCCTCAGCTGGTTGGCGCTGCTGCTCATTGAACCGGACGCAACGTGGGAGGCCAGGAACCAGCTCGATAATAAACTCATCGATTCGGCCAGCGCGGTCGCAGCGACTCTTAACAATATCGGTCCCGGACTGGGTATTGTCGGGGCAAAGGAGAATTATGCCGATTTCAATGCATTGTCCAAACTCCTTTTCACATTCTTGATGATGCTCGGCCGGCTTGAAATATTTTCAATCCTTGTCCTCTGTGTCCCCAGTTTCTGGATGAATCGATGAGGGGAAATCCGGACCAGTGAGTCATTTGACAAACGATCATCGATCGTTAACGCAGCGGATTGGGTTCTTCACTGGACCGATCGCAGCGGCCCTGTTTTGGGTGGCACCAGCTTTTGGAATCGTGCTCGATCCGGCGAATCCGGCGCTTGGCAAGATGGCGGCGGTCGCCATTTTAATGGCAGTCTGGTGGATGACCGAAGCGATCCCGCTCGCCATGACCGCTCTGCTTCCTCTGGCCGCTTATCCGCTCATGGCCATTCCCCCCTATGAAGCGGTTGCCCAAGAATATGCATCGCCGGTCATCTTTCTGTTCCTTGGTGGTTTCATCATCGCGATCGCGATTGAGGAAAGCGGTTTGCACCGCCGGGTGGCCCTGGCCGTCCTCTCGGTGGTCGGGGATCAGCCACAAACCATCGTGCTCGGTTTCATGCTCGCCGCGGCCGGCTTGAGCATGTGGATCAGCAACACGGCAACATGCCTGATGATGCTGCCGATCGCCATGAGTGTCATTACCCAGGCGGATCGGGCTGAAATCGAAGTGGCGATACGGCGGCGTTTTCAGGCGGCCCTGTTACTCGGTACGGCCTATGGTTCGAGCATCGGAGGAATTGCCACCTATATTGGCACGCCACCCAATGCCCTGTTCAAAGAATTTTACGAAAAAACGGCGCCGGGCCAGGGAATCAGCTTTCTGGGTTGGATGCTCCTTGCCGGTCCGTTGTGCGGGATCCTGCTCTTCGCTGCATGGGGTCTGATGGTCTATGCGATCTTCCCGCTCGGCGATTCCAAGATGCTTGGTGGCGGGGCAATCATTCGCCGGAAATTCCGCGAACTCGGCCGCATGACCCGATCCGAATTCTACGCGGCAACGATCTTTCTTGTGACCGCACTCCTCTGGATCACGCGGGCCCCCCTGGAGAGGTGGGGCTGGGCGCCTTGGCTCGGGATTGACTCGATCCAGCTAGATAGCGGTGCCAAGGTCGTGATTTCCGGGGATAGCACGGTTGCAATCCTGATGGCGATCGTCTGCTTTCTGGTACCATCCGGTCGTTCGGACGGCCTCCCGCTCGTGACATGGCGGATGACCACCCGATTACCTTGGGGAGTCCTGCTCCTTTTCGGCGGTGGATTGGCCCTCGCCACAGGGATGCAGAAGACGGGCCTCGATCTCTGGATTGGACGCTGGCTGGGGGGAGGTCTGGAAGCCCTCAATCCGCTGGGAATGATTGCCTTGGTCACCGGAGGCATGACGTTCTTCACCGAGTTGACGAGTAATACGGCCTGTATTGCCATGATGTTGCCAATCCTCGATGGATCGGCCAAGCAACTCGGAATGGATCCACTCAACCTAATGATCCCGGCAACACTCGCAGCAAGCTGTGCGTTCATGCTGCCCGTCGCGACGCCGCCAAACGCGATCGTCTATGGTACTGGCCGAATCAAGATCGGCGCGATGGTACGGGCTGGATTCTTCCTGAATCTGATCAGCATCGTCGTCATCACGGTGTGGCTGTCGATCGTTGTGAGTTGGTTCTGAAAATAAACCGTAAGAGCCCGCTTCATAACGGTTTGGGTTGCGAATTCACACTCTAATCTTCTGGTAATGGGTGCGACATTCCTGTCAAAGACTGGTAAAAAAGGGACCAATCTGAGATAATCGGGGAGTGGGTAGGGCTATTGTATGACCTCGCGGGCCCATGACCCTGCTCGGTTCCCGGTGTTCGATGTCACGGGGGATCGACCGGACAGAGAATAGCACCAATAGGAGAAATTCCATGTATCGCCGTTCCCAAGCCTTCACACTCGTTGAGTTGCTGGTTGTCATCTCGATCATTGGCATGCTGACAGCCCTGCTGTTACCGGCCGTCAATGCCGCGTTGGAGTCGGCTCGAAGGGCCCAGTGTTCCAGCAATATGTCGCAGTTTGGCAAGGCGATGATCGCCTACAACACGAGGCATGGGAATTTGCCAGGCCGGATCAATCTGATCAAGTCCGACCCAACGACTGCCAATGTCACGGAACAGTGGGTGAGCTGGGTAGCCGTTTTGCTCCCCGATCTGGAACGCAACGATCTTTGGGACCGCATGCGAGAAATGGGTGTATGCCCGACCTCTCAGGGCGGCAGGAATCCTGGAGAAATTGGGAACCTCGACGTCCTGATTTGTCCCAGTGATGTCCAAACAAGTATCATGGAATCGGCACAGACCTTTGTTGTCAATTCAGGATTCTGGGATGTTGGTGTCACGAATACCGGTAAAGGCGAACAATCGGATTTCAAGGAAAACGGTCTCTTTCATGTCATAACGGCCGGAGTTCCCGACACGTTGTCCGGAGGGTACATCTCACCGATGGATCCCCTCCCTTTGGAATACATCAGTAGCCACGATGGCACACCGGCGACGATCATGCTATCTGAAAACATCCAGGCCGGAGCGCCCATTGACCCACAGATACTCAACAATCCCAGAGGGAGGAAAAACAATGGCTGGTGTCTCAGCCTCTCTCCAGCCTTCGATAGTATTGTCTGGGTGAATAATCCAAATACGCAGGCGCCGATCAACCGGGACAAGGAAGCTCCGATGGAGAATTCACCTCTTTTTGCGCGGCCTTCGAGCAATCATATCAGTGGAGTCAATGTCCTTTATTGTGACGGCCATGTCGATTTTTTGAGTGAGGAAGTTCCATATGTCGTCTATCAGGCACTGATGACGCCCCATGGCCGCAAATGTAAATTGCCACCCGACGGCACGCCTGCCAATACTATTTTCTATAATTACATACTCAAAGATTCAGATTACTAATCAGGTTCATGGGCCTGGTCTAGCTGAACGATCACTTCTACCCACCGGTTGGATCCGGTGGGTATTTCTGTCAAGATCGGTCCCACGGGTTGATAGGCGATGGCTGGAAAGAAACAAAGGAAGCCGCCGGCGGACAAAAACGAGCGGACAATCGCACAGAACCGCAAGGCCCGGCACAACTACGTTGTCCTGGACACGCTGGAATGCGGGATTGTCCTGGTCGGGAGCGAGGTGAAGAGTCTCCGGCAGGGGAAGTTATCGCTCGAGGAGGCATATGGCCGAGTCGATCGGGATGAAGTCTGGCTTGTGGGTTGCGACATCGCGGAATACAGTTTCGCGCATGCGTTGAATCACATGCCCCGCCGCCGCCGGAAGTTGCTCCTCCACCGCCGCGAGATCAAAAAATTCGCGGCCCAGGCCTTCGAAAAGAGTCTGACCCTGGTGCCGCTTAAGGTGTATTTCAAAAAGGGCCGCGCGAAGGTTCTTCTTGGCCTCTGCCGCGGGAAACAACTTCACGACAAACGCGAGGCAATGAAAAAACGCGATACCCAGCGCGAGATCAACCGCGCGATGCGGAGGAGGTAGATGAGTCACTCCCGAGCAACCACGATGGCGGTGGCGGTGCCGAGGCGGTTTTGATTCAGGGCCAGGACAGCCGGTTTTGGGGTTCGCGGCGGTTTGCCAGTAACAACCTGGACAGGGCATCTGGGATCGGGTGTCACGTAGTTGCGCGAGGGAGGGATCACCTGTTCGACCAGTCCCAGGATGCTGGCGATCAGTTCGACACAACCACTTCCCGCGCCAAGGTTGCCGAATAGACTCTTCGGGGCGGTGACCGGTACATCCCCGACGGTCTTCTGAATCGCGACTGCTTCGGCGATATCATCTTCCTCGGTACTGAGCCCATGCGCGTTGACATGGGATAAATCGCGGCCGTCCATTCCCGCGGCGGTCATGGCCCAGGTAATGGATCGTTCGATGGCATCGCTGGATGTCCCCATCTTTTTCCCGGCGGGTTGGCCAAACGAGATTCCCACCCCAAGGATCCGGCCGAGAATCTCCGCTTTCCGTCGCTCGGCGTGAAGACGGCTTTCCAGAATCAGCATCCCAGCCCCTTCACTATTGACCAGGCCGTCCCGATCCGCATCAAAGGGCCGGCAGGCATCCTCGGGCGCGTCATGGCGGCGCGACGTATTGGCGCCCCCACGCCAAATCAATGGGGTTGGATGCAACCGGGATCCGGTCCCACCGACGAGCATACAGTCGGCCATGCCCCGGCGGATCACACGATAGCCCTCCGCAATCGCCAACAGACTCGATGCTTCCGACGAGACAATCGCATTGCAGGGCCCCCGGGCATCGTGGGAAATACTAATATGACAGGCCGGCATGTTGGGAAGGTATTTCAGCATCCAGAGCGGGTATATCTCGCTGCAGGCATGCTTTCCCCAGCGGCTGTAACTGAACTGCCCATCCTCCATGCACGCCTGATAAACGGCTACCTGTTCGAATGGATCGCCATAAATCATGTCCGATCCACAGACAACTCCGAGCCGTTCTGGATCGAGTTCCCGGCCGGTTAGCCCGGCATCCTCCCATGCCATATTGGCGGCGGCGAAACTGAACTGAATTTCCCGCGACATGACCTTGAGGCTTTTCCGCGGGGTGACGTATTGCTTTGGATCAAAATGATCGATCCAGCCGCCGAAATTCGATTCGAGACCAGTGTTTGCAAGAAATGCCAGCGGTCGCACGCCACTGGTAGCTGAGCAGACCGATTGCCAATAGGCCGTCTTTCCGATCCCGATCGGAGAGATTACGCCAACGCCAGTAATAACGACATCTTGCACGGGGAACCGGTCGATCCGCGTGTTAAAGGAAGGAAGGAAAGGGGCGTTTACCGGGCACGGCGATATCAGCCGGGCTCTATCGCGTCGACCGTATTCGACGGTGCCGATCGGGCTCGACCGCGAGAAAAAATGATTTTAACCCGGAGGAGACGGCCCAACAAGGCACACCTGGAAAGCCTACTTGAGTTTATCTGGGAATGGCGATATACTAACTAGTCTTATTTAAATAAATTTCTTGCGGTCCCCCAGGGACCAGGCGATTGCTGGGAATCTGGCATGTTCCACCTGGGATCGACCTGCGAGGTCCCCTGATATCGCAGCCCCAAACGCAATTTCCCTTCCCTCAAGGCCACCGCAAAAGTCCATCGTCCAGATCCGGTTGGACGGATGGCAAGACAGTCAGGTACCTACGATGACAATCGACAAAACACTCAAAGTGCGCCACGGCGGAACGACCAACCGCAGTGTCCTCACCCGCAACGAACGTATCGAGAAACTCAAGCAATCCGACCGGTGGCAGGAAGGTGATTCCCCATTCGGCTTGCCCAAAGTCCGAGTTCGTAAATTGCAGATGAAGAAGAAGAAGAAGAAGAAGGAAGAAGAGACCGCTACGGAGGAAGGCGGAGCGAAATCCTAGTGGTGGCTTGAACAGGGCCATCCCCGGTCAATGGCCCGATCCAACAGAATTGTGTCAGGAAAGAAGCCCGGCTTTTCGCAAAGGCCGGGCTTCTGAGTTCAGCACCGGCTGCCATCCGTTGAGCACGGGCAATTCTCGGCCGCTCGTTTACCTCGGATTCTATTGCTGGCCAGCACCGGTGGGTTTTCCTCCGGCGTGGTCTGCCATTCTGCGTTCAATTGCTTCGAGGATCGATTGCTCAACGTGCCGCTTTTCTGCAGCCAATGGTAACTCGCGCCCAGCCAATACGCGGCGCCGGGCCTCGATTGCCTGGCGCATATAGTTCCACGCTGTTTCCGTGGTCCTGAGGGATGTGTCAGTCCATGACGCATCAGCACCGATCGCCAGGCAATACAGCGTCAAAAGCTCGTATTGTTCAGTCAGAATTTCAAGTTCTTGAGCTATCAAGGCCAATTCCCGAGCCGACTTGGTGCCCGTGCCGGCCAGTTGAGCTTCCATTTTGCGTAGCCCGAGGCGGTAGCCGACAAATCGTGAGATGAGTTCGTCCCGATTGATTTGAACTGGATAGGAGCCGGCGGGGATCGAGGAGATCGTAGAAACGGTTGTCGGAAGGATTGGTTTCGTGGTTTTTTGTGGGATTTTGGAGGCAACCGCGCAAGATCGAGCCGCCATGCGAACACGTTCCGGACCAGCCGCGCTGCGGACTTGCCCAATAGGGATCATGTCCAAACTGGCACGGGATTGTCGAACCGGCCAGGTTGGAGTGGATGTGATCCACGGTTCGGTCAAGATGCGTGTCTGCGGCCAGACCAAGGATTGTGGAATCGCCACGGCCCGCTGCGGTTCAGAGACGTGAGGCAGAATGTGTCCCGATTCCGGAGTGATCCTGCCAGAACGATTGAACAGGGGGGCCGGCAGGAGTGGTTTCCGCTGATCAGGGGCGGAGCGGCGGATTGAATCACGCAGCCATTCCTGGAAAAGATGATCCTCTTCGGCTCGACGTGGTGCGTTGTGCCATGCCTGCAATGCTTGATGGACAGTCTCCGTCCTTGATGCGCGTGTCCGGTGATCGTGCCGATATGCCAGATCAATTTGCAGGAGAAGACTTCGGACAAGCCGGGTTATTTCAGGGGGAAATGCCTCTGATTCGGGTGCCGGTTCCGGCGTGGCTGCCATCGTAGGGTTTTGGATGGCAATCGCATGTCCAATCACCAACAGGCCAAAGCTGCAATAGATCGGTAGTTTACCAGTCATTGTTCATGCCGAGAGGTTGACCTTGGATACCCAGCTCCGCGAATCAAGCGTACACCATGGTGGGTGCCGGATGCGGGGAACCGATTGCTTGAGTCGTACCACCTCGGTCCTCAAGAGATCATGAAATTCGGAATATCCGGAATCTCCCGCTTGTTCGTGGCGGCGGTTCTCGATTGAACCCTATTGCCGGTCACAGTACGATAGAAATGGGCGACTCGCGGCCGGCCGAGAGACCGGCCGGCCGAGAGACCGGCCAGTCGAGAGACCGGCCAGTCGAGAGGCCGGCCAGTCAAGAGGCCGGGCATACTATCGTTTTTCGGGTGATGGCACGGCGGGGGGACACGCGGGCGAGAAGGGAGCCTGCTAGGCCGCCTGTTTCATGAATTTCGTCGCGAGCGTCCCAGCCATGGCCAGGCCAGGGGAATCGGATGGCAATAGTGATTGTGTGTGGCGGGTGCCAGCGAACATTTGAGGTTGCGGATCGGTACGCAAACCAGCATATACGTTGTCCCAAATGCGGCGGTGTCATCCTGGTGCCGGCAACCGATTTGGATCCGCCCGTTCCGGTGGCGTCACGTGCCCGATCGGCAAGGCCCGCACACCCGCTGCGCGAACGGCCTGCCGACCAATCCCAGGCAGCCCCTCCACGCCAGGTCCCTGATTCCCCTGAGGGTGCCAGCGCGGTCATCCAATGGGCACAAGAAAACGATCCGGTGAGCCGCTTTCGCGCCCAACATGCCAATGACTGGCACATCCCGGTTTGGTGTTGGTTTATGTTGGCGGGAATCGTCCTCTTCGGCGGGCTGGGATTTGTTTTGTGGCTTCGCTTCGGATCTCGGCCCATACCGGCCACACCAACAAGTCCACCATTCCAGGAAAAAGTGGCTCACGATCCATCGGACGATGGATGGATGCCGATCCAATTGCCTCCCCGGCCTGCGGATCCCGCGATGCTGGCGGAATTCCGGGCGGCCCTACAGCCACAGATTGTCCGAATCATTGTCCAGGATGATCAGGGAACCATCCTAAAAAGAGCGACGGGTTGGATTCTCGATTCAAATGGCCTGGTAGTTTCGACCTATCAGAATCTGCGTGAAGGCTACCGAGCCGAAATCGAATTTGATTCCGGAGTCACAGCGAAGGTCCTTGGGTATCGCGCCGTACGGCCCGACCTCGATTTGGCAATACTCCAATTCGAATCCCAAAGCCGCACCGATTCCAATGTCAAACGATTGGATTCCCAGCAAAAACGAATGCTTTTCACAGGCTGTCCGCAGGAGGGGGGGGAAGTGCTTGCGGTCCATCGGGATCACGAGAATGCCCTTGTATCGGTCGAAGGGCATGTCGTGAGGACCGTCACAACAGAGGATCTACCGGAACCTCTCAGGGTGTTTGTACGCCAACTGGGCGGGATCGAGAATCATGTATGGATTGAACACGATGGAATCGTTCCTGCCGGTGCGAATGGGGGGCCTCTCGTTGCCTACGATGGCCAGGTGATCGGGATCAATTCGTGGATTGGTCCCCAGAAGTCCTACGCGCTTCACATCCGGCACATCCGGGATGCCCTCCTGGATGTTTTTAAACGGCCTCAGGCAATGGCCGATCACCGGATCCCAGGCCAGCGATCGGATTGCTTCGAACCGGATGGAGCAGTTCCTGAGGGGCCTTAACAAACCGTCGGAGAGATTCTTGATGAGAGCCTGTGGCACGGTCAGGAGACCGGCCACAACCTGGTTGAACCGGATGAGGCAGTTCCTTGGGGGCTGATCTTCAACCAGCCAGCCGTGAGATTCGGTTGAAGGGGAGAATCATCTCCGCCTCCTCGGCACGGTGGTGATACTGCATCACATAGGCGTCTTCGGGCGAATCATCGTAGTAATCACGCAAAACCGAGACGGCGCGGAAACCATTGTCCCGGAAGAATAGTTGCGCGGCGAGATTCGTTTCCCGGACTTCGAGTGTGATTCGTGTCCGACGCTGTGCTGAGAGCTTGCCAACTAATTTATCGATCATTTGCCGGCCAATACCATTTCGATGGATATGAGTGGCGACGGCAAAGTTGAGGATATGCAGCCGATTCTTGTGCAACTCGTAGATCATGAAACCGACCACACGGTCCCCTTGTTCGGCGACCATGCCAATACAATTCCGCTGGCGAAGGCATCGCATGAAATCCTCTTCGGACCAGGGGAATTCAAAACAATGCTGTTCAATGTCCAGAACTTCAGCCATATCACGGCGGATCATCCAACGGATATGGACTCGGATCGCTTGATGAGACGAGGCGTTCATGTCGGCCTCCTTCCTTGTCGGCCAGACGATGGTTACTTGAATTGTCTGCCACCGGCTCGGGAATCTTTTCCGAAGGATATCATTCGCTTGGAATACATGGTTCTGGTGCCAGACGACAGGAGTGAAGAAGCTAACACAATCCGTTTCTTGTGCCAAGATGAGTCGTAGAAAAGAAATCAGAGTTCCCATGCATTGGGAGTGTTCTACTTGAAACATCAGAGTGAAATCAGGATACTTGCGCAACGCATGAAGTTTAGGTGAGAATGCATTGGGAAATCGGCCCCGGAAAATGACCCGATCCCAGATTACCCAAATTCATATACGAATGATTGATTGTTATTAGAGAAGTTCGTCCAGAAATCTCCCGTAAAGATCAAACAACAGGGAGGCGGTAGACCATGCGAAAATCAAAAATCTCGATTATCGGAGCTGGAGTTATTGGGTCGACAACTGCCCAATGTTGTGCTTCCGCCGAATTGGGTGATATTGTCCTTCTGGATCGACCTGCGTTGGGTGACATGACGCGGGGAAAAGCGCTGGATCTGATGCAGGCTTTGCCGATCTTTGGTTACAACGCCAAGGTTGTCGGGACAAGTGACTATGCCAATACGGCCAATAGCGACATTGTTGTGATTACAGCGGGTCTTCCCCGCAAGCTTGGCATGAGCCGAGACGAGCTGCTAGCATTCAATGTTAAGATTGTGACAAACGTTTGTGAACAAGTGAAAAGAACGAGTCCAGATGCCAAAGTGATTGTCGTCAGCAATCCGGTCGATGCCATGGTGCAGCGTGCCCTGCAGGTAACCGGATTTCCTCATCACCACGTGTTTGGCCACGCAGGGATACTCGATTCGGCCCGTTATTGCGCTTTCTTGGCGTTGGAACTGGGTGTCAGCATGGAGGATATCTCCGGGATGGTGATCGGGGAACATGGTGATACGATGGTGCCAGTTGCAAGCTGTACCTCGGTAAGTGGAATTCCTATCAAACAACTCATTGATCCGAATCGCCTTGATGAGATCATTGAGCGAACCCGTTTTGCAGGCACGGAGATCATTGGATTGTTTAAAACGACCGGTCCGTTCTATGCTCCGGCCGCCGCAATAACTCGGATGGTGGAGGCGATCGTCCGCGATAAAAAACGACTCATGCCGTGTTCAGCCTATTGTGATAAGGAGTATGGTGTTGGCGGCTATTATGTCGGCGTACCGGTTGTGCTTGGCACGGATGGTGTCGAGCGGATCATCGAGCTGGAATTATCCGATTCCGAGCAGGCGGCATTTCAGAGGAGCATTGAGGTTATTAAATCGCAGGTAAAAACAATGGCTGAATTGGCCTAGCCAGCATGTTTCATGGATTTCGTTGCGATAGCCCATTGGAATCGGTGCTAGCATCTGAATTTGCGAGATCAATACGCGCCGTTGACATGCCTAGGTTTCTGATTTAAAGTCATCCATCGGTTTTGGAAATAGTCGGATCGCATGGAATCCGGCAACCTGTCTTCCCATCTGTTGGCAGTCGTCCGGGCGAACGTCGCTCGGATCCCACCCTGCACAGGACGTGCATTCGTTCTGTTCTCTAAACGGGCCTTTAGTAGAGAAAATGAATCGCACCCAACCGCCACTTGGCAAGCCTGGTTTTGTTCCTTCATCTCAGAAGACCTCCGGCAAGCAATCGCCCGATGTTCAAGCGGCATACAATCCGCGCATTGCGTTTGGAAATTTCAACACCCGCACGAAACCAGTACCACGTGCGGTCTTTTCACCCTTGCACTATGAGCCGGGCTATGCGTATCCGCTCCTGATCTGGCTGCACGGTCCGGGTGATGATGAACGTCAACTGCGGCAGATTATGCCGCTGATCAGTTTAAGAAACTACGTAGCCATTGCGCCACGGGGAACGCGGGCGTTGGCGGACAATGGCAAATGCGGTTTCGCGTGGGAACAGACAGTTCAGCAGATCGAGAACGCGGCGGAATCGGTGACCGAATGCATCGACTTTGCCAAGGATCGTTTTCATATCGCGGCATCGCGTCTGTTTCTTGCCGGTTATCATTCGGGTGGAACGATGGCCATTCGATTGGCCTGCCAATTCCCTGAGCGATTTGCTGGGATCATTTCGTTTGGAGGCGCATTCCCGCAAGGGCTTCATCCATTGCGGCAAATCAACGCCCTCCGCAAACTGCCCATGCTTTTGACGATGGGCCGCGACGGCCGGAGCTATACCGAAACTCAACTCTGCCATGACCTGCGCCTTGCGCACGCCGCCGGCATGAATATCTCGGTCCGCCAGTATCCGTGTGGTGACGAACTAACCAGTGCCATGCTTTCGGATACCGATTGGTGGATCATGGACCTGGTCTGTGGCAGGAGCTAGCCCTGAATCATCTACCTGGTCGTGCGGCGGTAGACGATTGGCCGGCAGGGAGGGTAAGGTCGCTTCACGCACCAATCCCTTGAACTGGCGCGGACAGATTCCCTTGACGGAACGCCTCGGCCATCGCGCGGGGGACTTCGGCTTGGGCCAGAAGGACACCGGCCCGATTTTCGGCCACCCGAGCCACCATTTCCTGCTCGCGGGCAATGGCATTCGCCCGTCGTTGTTCGGCCAGTGCCTGGGCCTTTCGTGTGTCGGCCTCGGCCTGGTCGGCTTGCAACCGGGCACCAATATTTTCACCGATATCGATGTCGGCAATATCGATTGATACGATCTCGAACGCTGTGTGGGCGTCGAGGCCACGCTGCAAAACCGAACGCGAGATGCGGTCCGGGTTTTCCATGACATCCAGATGGGTGTCCGCCGAACCGATCGATGTGATAATGCCCTCTCCTACACGGGCAATGATCGTGTCTTCCGTCGCTCCACCAATGAGCTGCTGAATATTCGTTCGCACGGTCACGCGAGCCCGGACACGTAATTCGACACCATTCTTGGCGACCGCGCTGAGAGTTGTTTTCGGTGATTTGTCGGGATCGGGGCAATCGATCACTTTCGGGTAGACGCTTGTGCGGACGGCATCGAGTACATCGCGGCCGGCCAGGTCGATGGCAGCTGCCCGATCGAAATCGAGATCAATGTCTGCCCGATGCGCGGCGATGATTGCGTTGATCACCCGAGGGACATTGCCGCCGGCAAGATAATGGGCCTCAAGCCGCCGGGTGGTGATACCCGTTTGGGGGTCCGTTCCAACACCCGCCTGCATCGCCATAATCTTCGCCTCGACAATAACCCGCGAATTGACCTGGCGCAAGCTCATTCCAATCAAGCTCAGAATACTCACCCGGGCATTCGACATATAAGCTTGGAGCCATTGTTTTCCATAATTGATCACGACGATGGCGATCACCACCAGGGCGAGTATGGCGATGCCACCGCCGATAATATACGGCCAGGCGTTCCCTGGGGGATTGGCTGCCAGAATCAGTTGGATATGGGAAACAAGCCATGCAGGAACCAACATCATTGGACTCCTTTGCGTGATGGGATCGCAAGAGCTCAATCCATGCAAACATGTGGAATGATACCGTATTGTCGATCCGAGATCCACCCTTCGGGTCAATCGATCCAGCCGCCGCCGAGTACCTGATCCCCCGCGTAGCAGACGACTGCTTGCCCTGGTGCAATGCCGATTTGAGGCCGATCGAAGTCGATCCGAAACCGCTGGTCGGGTAAAACGGTGATCCTCGCCTGGACCGCAGGCGCCATGTAGCGGATTTGCGCGAGGCAGGTCCCTGGCAGGACAGATGGATCTCGATGCCAGTTGGCACCGGATGCGGTCAGCCAGGCCCTTGCCAGTTCGTGCCGTGTGCCGAGAACCACGCGCCGGCTATCGGCTTCAATCCGCACCACATACCGTGGTTGGCCTAGGGCGATTCCCAGACCCTTCCGCTGGCCAATCGTGAAACCCTCAATGCCATCGTGCCGCCCCACAAGCGTGCCATCGGTGGTGATCATCTCGCCGGATGCATCCCCTGGTGGCCGTAGCGCGGCAATGAATGCGATGTAATCGTCATTGTTGATAAAGCATATTTCCTGGCTATCCCGTTGGTCGGCCACCCTTAATTTCAAGTCGGTTGCCAACGCTCGAATCTGCGGTTTTTTATATTCCCCGATTGGGAAGAGGATCCGAGGTAGCAATTCGCGCCGGATGCCAAACAGGGCGTACGACTGATCCTTGCGGACATCGATGCCACGCCGCAAGGAAGGTGTTCCGTCCGCACCGCATCCGATCCGGGCGTAGTGGCCGGTTGCCACAAAGGCGGCTCCGATGCGATCGGCATAGTCGAAAAGCTTCCCGAACTTAATACGTTGGTTACAGACAATACACGGATTCGGCGTCCTGCCAGACGTGTATTCGCTGACAAAGTAGTCAATGATCTGTTGGAACTCGGCTCGAAAGTCAATCACATCCAGTGGTATCCCCAATTGATCGGCAACGAGTTGGGCATCCCTGGAAGCGGCGGCAGCGGAGCGGCCCAGTTCCTGGTCGGCCGGGCAAGTGGCCGTCCCCCGGGCGGGGGACGTTTGCCCATGGTCCATGAAAACGCCCGTCACATCGTGACCCTGCTCCAACAGCAGATGGGCCGCGATGCTTGAATCGACTCCACCGGACATGGCAAGGACGACGCGGGGCATGGGACTCTCCCCAGAGATGCGAATCGAGACCATTCTTCCATTCAGTGTGACAGGTATGCCTGGTGAAGTCGAGCCAAATCGGGCATCGAGTCTTCTTGCCGCCGTTCCATCATCGCTTGCCGGGCAGTACAATGGATCGGTTTGGCCATTTATCAGAACGTACCTAGGAATAAGGATCATGGATAAGGAACTCACCGATCGCGCCGTATTGATTCATAAGCAGCTCATAACTCTGCGGGACTCTCTTTGACCTGGACTCCAAGGAGGATCGGATTGCTGCGATTGAAAAGAAGATGGCGACTCCCGGTTTTTGGAGTCACCAGGAAAAAGCTCAGGCAACGGTTGCGGAGTTGAAATCACTGAGCACGATTGTCAAGCCCATGGAAGAAGCCCTGGCAAGCGCGGAAGATCTCAACACAATGATTGAAATGGCGGACGAAGATCCGTCGTTTGCTAGGGAATTACCTGGTGAATTGAGCCGACTGGAAAAAAGAGTCGCGGATCTTAAGCTCAAAGCACTTCTTTCCGGCCCCCATGATGGGGCTGGAGCCATCATGACCATTAACGCGCGGGATGGCGGCACCGATGCCAACGATTGGGCTGAGATGCTTCTCCGGATGTATACGCAATGGGCACAGAAGAACGGCTACACGGTGGAGCTTCTCGACCGGCAAGACAACGATGAAGCCGGTATTAATAGCGCATCAATTGCCATTCGTGGTCCCATGGCCTATGGCTATCTGCGAGGTGAGACTGGAATCCATCGCCTGGTCCGGATTAGCCCGTTCAACAGCGAAGGCAAGCGGCAGACCAGTTTTGCGGCAGTCGATGTCTCCCCGGAGATAACGAACGAAACCGAGATTGTCATCGACGAAGACGATGTCCGCGAGGACACCTTCCGTGCAAGTGGCGCGGGTGGGCAGCATGTGAATAAAACCAGCAGTGCGATCCGGCTCACCCATATGCCATCTGGGATTGTTGTCCAGTGTCAAAATGAACGATCCCAACATAAAAATAGGGCCATGGCTTGGAAGATGCTCCGTGCCCGGCTTGCCCGAATCGAAGATGAAAAGCGCGAAGCCGAAGAAATGGCCAAATACCAGAAACAGGCTAAGACCGGTTTCGGTTCCCAGATCCGGAACTATTTCCTGCATCCCGACCAGCGCGTCAAGGATGCCCGGACAAAATACTCGGTTGGGAATTTCCAGGCAGTCCTCGACGGAGAGATCCAGGAATTCCTCGACAGTTTTCTACGTTGGAAGGCTGGGCAGGTGGAATAAAAACCTCCCATTCACTTCACATAATCCGCGATCATCGCAAAGACCGGACGTCCCGGGCCGCCAGGCGCGTTCTCTGGATAAACGTGCAGTCTGCCGCCGAGGCGTATGACCCCGTCCATGTAGTCTACCGTCATCGGTTTCATCATCTCGACGCGAATCTGGTCATAGTATTTGATGTCGGTGATTGCGCCGAAGCAACATGTCTTGTTGTCACGGACAAAAAGGAACGATGGAAGGCTCGTCCGGGCCGACGAGGGTCGCATGTAACCCTTGATAAAGACCTTCTGGTTATTGAGTTGGAGTACCTCGGGGGGCACGGCGATCCCCCGTTCTTCCTGCAAGGAGGTCGTTCGCAAGTCGTCGAATGTCAGCCGATGATAGCCGGGGGGGACTTCCGTCACGTGGATAATGGCACCACGACCAATCCCGGCAATAAGCAGGGCGGCCGATAGAAAAAGACCCGCCATCGCCAGTTTTTTACCGGCCAATTCGTTCGGCATCCGGCGGATCGATACCAGAGCTCGGATCGCGGTGATTATTCCAAGGGCTGGAATTGGAGCCATCATCAAACTCGCCTCCAAACCACTCTGGCCAGCAAATAGCATCAAGATCGATAATCCTCCGAGGATCAAACTAATGACCGCGCTGGCGCTAATGGACCGGTAATCGGAGTAGTCGTCTTCATGGATCGGGGTATCAGGAGGGGGAGTGATGGATGGCATGGCATTCATTTGTTTTTGCTGCGAGCCCAAGGCCTCAAGCCTCAAGCCTCAAGCCTCAA
>JAFGFZ010000027.1 GCA_016930815.1 Pirellulales bacterium
ACTAGCCCTGATCTCCGCTTAATCTTCCCAGATATTCGCTGTCCGAGCCGCCATGTCGGGCATGTCGGGCAGTTTCGCGGAGGGGACAGGTTCGTACCAGAATGTCGCGCACGACCAATCGTCCGAGGTCTCGGCAAGCCCTTGATTCCAGGCAATTTGCTGGATTGTGATGCGGGCTTCGGACTGCCATTGGATCGGATCAGGGAGGTGCCACCGATACATTGAAATAAAGTCCTTCTGATCCAGGCTGCACCCGTTGTACAGGAATGGCGTCTGCTGGATTCCCCAGGCCAGTCCGACATAATCTTCACTGCCGGTACCGCAGATTGTGGGATATTCGCCATCGCCGTCCATGTAGACTTTAATTTCTCCTTCGCCCCACCACTGTTTGGTGTGCAGGTTCCGGATCCCCATCACCGAGCCGATAAACCGGCCCTTTTGATTTCGTTGGGGTAACAGCTCAAAATCTTGTTTCTGTGTTGTTGGATTCTCCCGCCGGAAAAGAGTATGGAGTCGGCCAACACCGGGGAGGTGGGAGTCACCGAGGGTATAATCAATCTGGTAAAACAGAGACACCGGCTTCGAACCCTCGTTTGTGAAAGTCATTTTCGCCTGGTTAACAAACGGCATTGGCAGCCAGATATTTCGCCCACCGGTGCTACCGACGGAATGGACGGCCGATTGATAGGCCATGATTTTACCGTGTGCGAATCCGAAGAAATCACCAATTGGGCATTCGATGCTGGGGTGTTCCTGCCCATCCCAATACGCGCGGATAACACATGCACGCTGCACTTCCGGTTCCCGTGCCGTCGTGATCCAAATATGCCGGATGGTTCCGGGGCCCTTGATATCACACAGTTGGACTTTCGTGCCCGGTTCGATGGTCTGGGCCGGCGCGCCTTTTCGGCCGGGGCCTAGCTTGCTAGCCGCCCGGCCACCCGCGCCCGGTTCGCCTGTCGGATTTTCAAACGATATCGACCGTGAAGTCAATCCGGTATCCAAATGGTATGGCTGAACCACGAGAGGGCTTGGCGATTGGGCAGCACCACCTGGTGGATCGACCTGCCAGAAAAGGATCAGGGCGATAAGTGAGGTTAAGATCGATAAGGATGCGCGCATCGCATTCATGTTGGTTCCTCCCTCCAGGTTCGATTAGTCTTCCACACGGATCTTGATTTCGTCGCTATTGCCTTTCAGTTCTGGCGCATACATCGCATAGGCCTTGGTCGGCAGGGCGCTGAAGCGGCCGGGGATTTCGGCTCGCATCCGGTAGCTAATGCTATGTTTTCCTCGCGCGAGCTGGCGGACGAACATGGCGACACGGTTGTCACGGAGTTCAACGTACGCGCCCATCTCGTTGCCTGTATAGCCGCTTTGCAACTCGACCGGCTCGAATCCGGCGGCCTTCATGTCCTCGAAGATGATATACTCGTAATCGTTCTTGCTTTCAATGACGAGTTCGATTTCCACCAGGTCGCCGCTTTTGAGCTGTGCGTCGTTCTCGATGCCGACACGGTCGTATTTTTCGACCTTCTGGTCAATTGCCTGGCCGCGGCTGCCGGCAGCTTTGACCGTTTTATCGGCCGGGACAAGCCGGTAATACTGGCGGTGAACCTTCAGTTCCAAGCCAGCTTGGGTGATGAAATCCTCGAGGGTGAAGTTCGTCATGTAGCCGTTGTAGTAGAGGGGTCCTCGACCCTGTTTCTTCAGTTCGATGGTATGCTCGCCGGCCGAGAGGGCTTCGCCCTCGATCACGAGCCTGTTGTCGAACGTGAACAGCTCTTTTCCAGTGATGTGGACTTCCTTCCTCTTGTCACTGTCCACCCAAATCTCAACTGTCAGGTCCGGCTGGTCCTCTCCTGTTGCCCGGATGTAATCGGCGAACGCCTCAACAACGAGCGCCGTATCACGGGTACTGTTCCAGTAGGTGGCATGCTTACGGTTGTTCAACAGGTATTTGACCATCCGCGACGCGATCTCGCTTTTCGGATCGGTTGCGGCGAGGAGTTTGAGGTAGTACGCATGCGCCTCGTATTCGCTGCCATACCAATACCACCACGAACCATCTGGCAGGTTGAGCCATGCCGTCTGGTTCTCATCATCCTCGGTGACATACTGCGAGATATTCCGCATCACCATCGCCAGTTTCTCGGCTTCTCCGAGCCGGTGGAGGGCGAGGCCGAAGTTTGCAAGGCTATAGACGGCGAGTTTGGTCCGGTCTCGATACAAGAAATCGAGCATGGTGTTGTTCTTTTTCCCAGCGTCGGCCAGGACCATGAAGACGAGCGCGTCGAGGTTATCGGCGTGGTATTTGAATGGTTTCTTCTGGTTGATCACTTTCCCAGCAGCGTCGACATTCTGCAATTTCTGGATTTGTTCATGCTGGTATCGTTCGAGCCACGCGACGCCGTTTTCCAAGACGCCCGGTACGATGGCCAGGTCATTCTGCACGGCAATCTGCAAACCGTGAACAACAACTGCCGTAGTATGGGGCGTCGAGTGTTCGCCCCAACCACTGAACCAGCCCCAGCCGCCATCGGCCAGTTGCATCTCGGTGAGCCGCTGGACGCCTGCCTTGACGATTTGGTTGAGTTCGGCCTCATCGAAGACCGGATTGCGATCGTACCGTTGCCACCGCTTGGCACGCTCGACATCATCGCCGATTTCCTGGGCGTTCAGATTTGTCTGTTTTTCTCCGATCGCTTTCAGATCAAGACCCATTTTCTGGAGCGTTCTCTGAGTGATGACCGCCGGCAGGAACCGGTTCACTGTCTGCTCGGTGCAACCGTACGGATAATCGGCCAGGTAGGGCAGGGCATCGACCATGGCGGCAGCGAGAGTTGGCGAGTATCGAATTTCGAGCCGGGTCTGCTCGGCGCGCCGTTCGGCCGGGACACGGACAACAAATTTCCCGCTGGTATCCTCGGGGCGCAGGACACCGCTATAGGAGTCCATCTTCAGCATCCCATGGACGTAGACGGGGAAGCTTTGTTGCATTGCATCCGATTCTTCATCGGTCAGCGCGAGCATCCGCACGGACGCCTCGCCTTCCCGGACGACCTGAACTCGCCAATCTACGCGCACCTCACCGTTGGCCGGTACATCCACGACCTGCTCGGCATTGTCGGCCATCGGTTTCAGGTTTTCCCCCTCGAGCTCAAGGCGTGCGGTGACACGTTTTGTTTCCTTGAGGTAATTATGAACATTCGCGCTGAGCACGATTTCATCTTTTTCAACGAAGAACCGGGGTGCCTGCAAACGGAGGATGAGGTTCTTGCGGGTGACCACTTCGGCATCGCCCTGGCCAACTTTCGTGCCGTGGCCCATGCCCCAGACCCGAATTTTCCACGCCGTG
Organism: Pirellulales bacterium; assembly: GCA_016930815.1. GTDB lineage: Bacteria > Planctomycetota > Planctomycetia > Pirellulales > Lacipirellulaceae > JAFGFZ01. Next base: position 3,359 of record JAFGFZ010000027.1, read on the forward strand.
AGGTTTTCCGGCATATCGAGTTCCACTTCGGCGACACCGTCGTTATTTGTGGCCAGCGACGCGACCCACAGGGCGGTATCCGCGAATTTCTGGCGGATGGCTGGCTGGACAAGTTCGGCGCCATCGATACCTTCGCCGCCTTCATCCATATCTTCACGAGTGCCAGCCACCACTAGGGAATCGGCCGCAGCAGCCTCCATCATGGGTGCCGCGGCATCCATGGCCTGGCCAAGAGCCCGGCCCGCCGGCGCGCGGGCCATTTTCCCGACACTATAGGTGGATCTCCCACGGGCAAGACCGCCGCCGAAGCCTGCTCCACCCATGCCACCGACACCAGAATCCGCCCAATACTTGTTGGACTCAACTTCCTCGACAACCGTCGCGCCGAAGATCCCCAGGTCGTTCATGCCCACTGAGCCGCGTGGGACGAGATTCCAGAAATACCGTTCTAGATTCGTTTCCTGTTGCGGTTGGTGCTGGCGGCGCCATTTCCAGAAGAATTCGCGAATTTCCGGTACGTTCGATCCGCCACTGATGTATTCAAGACTCTTGTCATAGATCGCCAAGACCGTCGAACCGACAAAGGCGTTTCCCTGATGATCCTTCAGGCGGAGTTCGACCTTGGCGTGTTCGCCCGGCTTGTACTCGGTCGCCGATGGGAGCACCTCGACATCCAATATCCGCTTTTCCGGCGGGACAAAAAGTTCGCGGCTTTCGGTATGGACTTTACCACGCGCAACGGTCACCGCTTCCACGAAGAAGTTCGGCATATCTTTTTTGGAAATGCCAAGTTGAACAACGGTACTCTTGCCATCCAGATGCAGCACTTTGGGTGGCAAGTAAGCTCCATTGGCCGGACGGACGAAGAGAAGCACGGCCGATCCGGTACGGTTTGTGTTGATTTGGAGTTGGGCCGTTTCACCTGGTCCATATTCCCTCCGGTCGGGAATGATCTCGATGTCGTTGAACCGGTACTCACTGCCGTCGAATCCGCCGCCAATAATCGTGAAGACATAGCCGCCTTCCATCGTATGTCCGGCCGTATCCGTGACCTGGTACGATAAGCGAAACTGGCCCTTCGTGGATGCCTTGATTTGAACATCCGCCCTGCCTTCGCTGTTCGTTGGCAGATCCCATTCCTGGACCGCCGTCTCGACTGGTTTTGCATCCGGATAGCCGATCTTTAGAAGCTGTAATTTCCCGGCTCCTTCGACCGGTTTTCCATCGAGCGTCCGGGCAGTGAAGTGGGCATGAACCGTGTCTCCCGAACGATAGTAGCCGCGGTCGATCCATGCAAAGACCTTGAATGGTTGCCGAGCCACCAAGACGCGGCCATTCCCAACGATGGTCCGGCGTGATTGATCGACAACCTCGGCTTCGATCTGGTAACGGTGGTCCTTATCCGGATGAATTTCCTTGGTAATTGCCGTATCGATTTCGATCTTGAGAGTCCCATCTTCGCCAATCTCAGTCTCCGCCTCGGCGACCACTTCCGGTGGCGTCGGATGGCGCCAGATCCACCATGGCAGCGGGCGGATGCAACCCCAATTCCGCCAGCCAGGATACCAGTCGTAATCGTAGGCAAACCACCAATAGCCGGGTCCAAAGAACCAATCCCACGGGCTGGGTGGGTACCAATCACCTGAATAGTCGGTTCGGAGGACCTTGTATTTGACCTTCGCTTCGGTGACCGGCGCGCCGAAGTAGTACTTTGCCTTCACCGTCGCGGCAATCTTTTCGCCGAGCATGACCGGTTCCGCCGGTGCGTCGATCTGGACCTCGAACTCCGGTTTCTTATACTCTTCAACTCGAAAACTACTCCCGCCTTTGTTGACAATCAGGAGTTGATACACGCCAAGCGTTGCATCCGCTGGCAACTCGTAATCGCCTTCAATCCCGCCATACGCGTCGGCCGTGTGCGCCTTCGTGTAAATTTTCTCGTTCTTCGGATTCCGTATTTCAACGGTAAATGATTGGCCAGCGAATTGAGAGAGATCTTCCTGATCGTACTGGGCATGCCGGACCCAGAACTTGAAGTGGACCGTTTGATCGGGCCGATAGACGGGCCGATCGGTGATTGTGAAGACCTTGGTCGCGTTGTATTCGTGGTCGTGGTAATTCGCACTCCAGATCCCGCTAAAACCGAGGAATGCAAATCGTTTCTCTTTTGTCGTGGCCGTGGCGATCCACTGGTAGTGCCGGCTTTTTTCATCGGCCGGAACGTACACCACGCCATCGGCGTCGGTGAATTCGGCGAAATTCTGCGTATGCATGAAGTACCGGTTCCGGTCCTTATGTTCATACCACCAGCCGAAGAACTCGACATTCGCCTTGGCGATCGGTTTTCCCGTCACCGCGTCGGCAACGTAGTAGAACGCCTTCTGTGGCATTGGTTTCTTGACGATAGCCGTGTCGGCGAGCCACAGGACAATATGGCTCGTATTCCCGCCGGCCATTTTGGCGGTGACGAAGTAGGCCCCGGCCTTCTGGAGCGGTGTCGTGACGGTAATCCGCTCATCGAAATGGTCCGGCCTGGGTGTCAAATCAAGGCTCCACCTAGCAACTTCCGAGCCGATATACTTCTTCTGATTTTCTTCCACGAGCCGGTAACCCAGGTTGTCGATCTGGACTTTGTTCCAATCGAACTGTTTAGGGCTTGATTTGATGTATTGCTTGACATCCGCCAGAATTTGCGGAACATCGATTGCATGGGCCGTGAATTCGACCCGGTTTCCGTTACGGAACCGGAACTCGACGGTCGCCCCCTGTCCAGCCGGTTGGGTCATCACCGGCTCGAAGCGGCCCCAATTGGATTCAATCTGCTCGAGCCGGCTCTGCCGATTCGGCTCTTTGCCATATTTCGCGATGCCCTTCTTCCAGGCATCCGCCGCCTTGGGGTACTGGCGTCGGTTCTCATAAATGGCCGCGAGTTGATCTTGGGCGTTATTTCCCCAGCCGGTCCGGTCATCATCGACAATCGCCTGGTAGATTTTGATGAAATTGAATTCATCGGGCAGTTCGAACCGCTGGATCCCCGTCGCGAGTCGAGCGATTGTTTCGTTGTCCGTCAGCGTATGCAAGGCATAGGTACCGCTCTCATTTTTATCACGATCTTCTTCATGCTCCATGCCACCCGCCCAATCGCGAAACCAGCCATATTGGGCCATTGTGTTGACCCCGAACTGATTCTGCAGGAACTCGGCGAATTGGAATCGGACCTCGTTGAGGCAATTCGGCGAGGCCTCGACCGCCTGAGTCAATGCCCAGCGCCATCGCTGTCCGTCGGTTTTCGCCTCGTCCCAAGTCCTCGGCACATCGTGGTAAATCGGCTTCCCCTCGCTGTCGACCGGGGCGCCTTTCGCCTCACCACCCCATCCCCGGTACCCTCGGCCCTCTTCGTAATCCGGGAGCTGATTGATTTCGGTGAGATATTGGAGCCGCCACGCTTCGTACCAGCCTCGGTTATAGAGGAGGACCTGGGCCAGTTGCATGTACATTTGGCTCACTTCATTCCGCGCCGGTTCATCGGCCACCAGATCTTTTGCTTGCACCAGCAATTGCAATGCCCGGACCCGGTCGCGAGCTTCGGCATTGACGAACTTCCCGCCACCCCGATGCTGGCCGCGTTGGAACTCACCGGCAATCAAGAACCCATTGTGGTCTTCCTGCATGTAGCTCTGAGCGGCCGCGGCAAGGAGCCGCCAGTTCTTCCCATGCGATTCAATCACTGCCTCACGGTACGCGTCGATCTCGTTCACGCGGTTGAGCTGCTGGAGGCACTGGATCGCCAGGTGCATGTCCTCGCCAACCAACCTCGGATCGGCATCGGGCGATAGGGTGAGCTTTCGCATCCCATCGTAGGCCTCTTTAAAATTGCCGTCTTGCATCATTTTCCTCAATGCGGTCCGTGATGGCGGTCCCGAGGCATCGGTCGAGTGGACCAGATCCATTCCAATTAAAAGAATAACAAAACCGCATAGGATCAGGGCGAATTGTGATAAGATTTTCTTCATCGGAACATTTCCATTGGGGGTATGATTTGGTTTTGATGATAGCGGCACAAAAATCCGAATCCCTCGGATAGACAGGCTCCTGGGATCAGGAACCGGGGATCTCCGGAGAAACCGGGCTTTTCATCAACCAAGGGGCATGTCCATTGGACGCATCTGGCAGCCATGGAGTTCCCTCGGTTCTTGACATCAAAGTATACGTCCTCAGAACGGACCGCCAGTCCCCCCCCGATATCACAGGGCATTCCACTTGAAGGCGAGGCTCGCCACCACAAGGACGACGGTCGCGCAGAATGCTTGCAGTGGATGGGCTGGGGCCATGATGAAGAGCCCAATGACTCCGCCGGCCAGGAATCCGATGAGAAGGCCGCCAACAAGACCACGCCACCGTGATATGGAAAAGAACCCAATGATTCCACCGATGATTCCAACCAGAAGACCCGTGCCACAACAGATGGCGAGGACTTCGTATGCTTCTTTTTGTATGGACTCGCGAAGTTGAATTACATCGATGCACGCGAGCGCGCAGGCGGTACTTGTCGTGAGTAGTAAAATGGCTACCAGCGGGAAACCACGATGTTTTTTCTCTTGATCAAGTTGTCCAGAGCCCATTGCAGGGAAGTCCTTTGAAACTCTCAGCACGTTACCAATCCGCATCGCTCACCAGTTTGCCATCTTCGCGATGGGCCAGCCGTTGCAGGATCGCTTGAGCGACACCTTCTTCCATGTATCGAACCGATCCGTCACCCATCGCCATGACGGCTCCATCGAGATGACAGCTGCCGAATCCGCCGACGAAGAGTGGATTGGCTGGATCGCCTCCACGGAGCCGACGTGGTACCACGCCATCCTGGTCCTGCTCCTTCGCGTCCGACACCGGAGGCATTTCCTCCTCGTCCCAATACTCACCAACATCCGGATCCCAATAGCCGTCAACAACCGGTTCCACCCACGGCTGTTCGGGTTCGTAAAAGTTGTAGTCTTCTGGAATGATGTTTGCCGGCAACTTCGCATTCAGAGGACTACCCGTGTTACGAAGCGTCGCGGGCGTGCCGGACATCCAGCCAAGGTCGGATTTGGGATGGGGGATCATTTCACCCAAGAAGAGTGTGTAACCGGCGCCGTCGAGCAGATCGTCATACGTGACATGGCTATTGAGAAAGAAGACACCATGATTGTCGGCATCGATCGGTGCCTCGATATCATGGTGGCACGCCGCATAGCAGGAGAAAGGCGCGGTATTACCACTATACGATGGGCAGATAATACCACCAATCACCATCTGGCGAACGGAGTTGTTTTTCGGGTCGTAGACTCCGACCGACAGGTCGAGGGCCCGGTAATGGGCCCGCAGTTCCATGTAGGGCAGGATGCGGACGATCCATCCGACATGGTAACCTGCCGGCACGTTTTGAATCGGTCCGGATGTATCCACGACACCGGACGGGTACTCTTCGTGGGCCATTTCATAGCTATTGACCGCCAAAATGAGTTGCTGCATGTTGTGGATGCACTGTGACCGCCGAGCCGATTCACGAGAGGCCTGAATGGCCGGCAATAATAATGACACCAAGATGCCGACGATGGCGATGACAACGAGCAGTTCTACCAGTGTAAAACCGCGATTCTTTTTATGGTGCATCGGTTTCTCCACGATATAGCTGGGTTGGGGCTCGGTCTCCTGACCGAGCCCCTACGGGGTGCACTTCCTGCCGTTTGTTAAATTCGATCAGGGAGAAAGCGGAATGGGGGACAATGATTGATTCAGTACGTCGTACACGGTAAATCGCATCATCCGGATATTCGGCACGGGCCGTGATCCGAAGGGAATCGGATCCGTTGGGCGCCGGCTCGACCTGGATTTCCACCCGACCGCCGCGATGCTGTGACAGGGCACCTGGAGGAATAATCCACAATTCTCCCAGATACTCTGAGTTGCCGGCCCGTCTGGCAACTGCCCTGCGGAGCCCCGATTCGGCGAGCCATCGCGCCTGGGCCGCATGATGGTATGAACGTATCTGATGATGTTGTGCCATGATTCTTTTTGCCCAGAAGCCCAGGTACACCGCTGTGATCGTTAACAAGACGAGGATTACAATCACGACGGCCCCGGGATGTCTTGTTCGTTGGTCAGCGTTGACAGTCATCGGAATCAATCACGGTTGGGGTATCCAGGAGAAATCCCGGCCGACTACGGCGTCGATACGGAGGATCGTTGGACCGTCTCCCAGATCGGGCTTGCGGAGCTTCGCAGGATGCCGGTTGAATATTGCCGAGAGAATCGTCTGTTGGACCGCTTCGGATCGGACGAAAGCAAGATGGACTTGATGCCCCAATCGAAAGAACGTTGTTATTGATTTCTCATGAAGTCCCTCTTGTTCAACGCGAAGCCATTGATCCTTATCGCGATGATAGACGATGTTCGCGCTATCCGGCAGATGAAACGTGGCGGACCCGCCACGTTCGTCGACTGTGACTCTGATGGCCCGATGGGCATCACGGCGGAAGGATTCGGCCATCCGATGCACAGTCGCCATGGTTTCCGTTTCAGATCGCATCATCCGGTCCGTACGAGCCACCGTCAAGGACGCTGTGATTGCAATTCCCATCAGGATACTGGACAGCGTGATGACAACGAGCAGCTCGATTAGTGTCCATGCCGAACGCCGATAGTTCCGTGGGGCAGATCTGCGATTCATCGTGCTTCCCCCGCCGGCTGGTAGAGCCAGGCCGTCAAGCGCACCGTCGGCTGTTCGCGATTGCCGCGGACCGGCCGAGATAGGCGGACCGTAATCCGTTTCGCGAGGATCGGATCGGTCTCTTCCGTGACCACGACATCCCAAGTCAATCCGGCCAGACCGTCGATGAACGCACGAGGTAAAGAATCGGAGAAATCGGCGCCCGGTTGAATCGTCTCCCAGGGCAAGCCGGTGATCCGATCGAGCAGATTATCCGCATCCTGATCAAGGGCCGCCTGTTGTTGCATGGTTCGGCTGGCCAGTCGGGCGAAAACAATCATTTCACCCACGAGGGCAAGGAGTGCGGCGACCATGGCGATGGCGACGGCCAGCTCCACCAATGTGAAACCCGTCCTGCCCGGATTGAATGAATGCTGTGTTTTGCCAAAAAAGGGATGGTCCATTTCAGGCTGCCATTGTTTGGATGATCACGGCGAGCGGCATGAAAAGGGATACAACGATGAAACCAACAACGGCGGCGATGAGCAGCAGGCAAATCGGGTAAACGAATTGTAGGATCGCGAACAAGCGAAGGGACGCCCGTTCCTCTTGGCGGTCGGCTACCGTCCGCATGGCCCACGCAACATTGCCAGCCTGCTGGGCCGATCGGAGGACTCCGCGATCACCGCGGCCCAGAAGTCCTGACTGGACCAGCGCGTCCTGCCACGGGACGCCGCCGGTCATGCGATCGGCCGCCATGCGAATCCGCCGGGCAATGGATGGATTCGAATAATGGTTGGACAGCTGAACGGCCATGTCCACCATCGGCCGGCCATGTTCAGCCGCCAGCGCAAGCGCTCGGAGCACAAGCCCCCGATGTTGGGAACGATAGAGACAACTTGTCAGCCAACTAAAAACAGGCATTTTGAAAAATCGCAGGATGAAACAGATCAACAATATCAGCAAAGCAAGTATTACGAGCAACAGGATGATCCCAAAGAAATTGTAAAACAAATAGGTAGCCGCAATCAACGTGGTTGTGGTTTTGGGCGCTTCGATATCAAATTCAGCAAATATCTTTTCAAAGGATGGGACGATCCAGACCATCATGAACATCAAAACACTTCCCATGACAAAACTAATCAGCAGAAGGTAAAAAATCCGATCCAGAAGCATGCGCCATATTGTCTGATCATTCTTCTTGGTATCGACGTTGGCAACTTCGTGGAGACCTAGCGCCGGAATCCCAAGGGCTTCTCCAGCGGCAAGATAGGCAATCGCGTTGCCGGGAATGGCCTGGCGGTTTTCTTTAAAGGCCGTCAGCAAAGGGACTCCACGTTGAATCTCGTCGGCCAATTTTCCCGTGGAGCGACGAATCGGACGGTTGTATTTCGATACCAGTTTCAACAGGGCGGGGCCAATCGGCAGATCTCGTTCCATGGCCAAATCGAGCATTTTTAAATTGGTTTGCCGAACTGATGCCAAGGTGGCTGCCAGCATTTCAAAGCCCGCGATCACCACCAAGGCAAGGAGGATGATCCCGAACCACCCGGAAATGAGAATGAGTAGCGGCCCCACCGCGCCATAGATCAGTGCCCAGCTTGAAAACGCGAGGATGCGATAAATGATATCGTGCGGCTGCGGCCCACGCGCGCCGTACGTCAACTGCAGAGCCATCCTCAATCCAAAACCGAGGATAAGAAGCGTCAGAATCATGTGAATGGCAAACATCGACTTCTAGCCCGCTAGTGTTCTGACGAGTGATAGTAATGGTAGTAACAAGGATGTCAAGACAACGGCGACCATGAATCCGCCGATCATCAACATGGCGATCAGCGGTAAGAGGCGTGCCAGGAACGCCGCACGCTGATTGATTCGGGCACTATACATATCTTCGGCCAAATGGAGCATATCGGGGAGAGTACTAGAAGATTCACCCCAAACTATCATCTCGGTCAACATCGGATCAATGTGCATCGAGTCAGCGAACGCCGCGCCGAGTCCCTGTCCCGATCGGACTTGCCCGCTCGCCCAGCGGCATGTTCGAGCGACATTATGATCGTGAACCACCATGGCCGTCCGCTCGAGGGCATCCGGCAACGGAAGTTGATTCTTCAAAAAAATAGCGAGCATCGCCGCCAATTCGATCTGGCTGGCCCAAATCCAAAAACGGCCAATCAGGGGTGTAGCATTGCGGAGCCGATGATCAAGCCGTTTGAGTCCAAAGAGTTTAATGACAAGAACAGTACCTGCTGGCACGCCCAAAAGAACCGCCAGCAGAAGGGGAACATCTCGCGATATCTTAATGACGGAAGCCGTTATCTTAGGAAGTTCCACATTCCAGTCTTGAAACAAACTGTCAAACATAGGCACGATCCAGACTGTAAAAAGGAGCAGGATCGGCACAAAGAGAATCGCAATGAACATCGGATAGGCAATTGCGGACCAGATGGTCTGTGAAATTTCCTTTCGAACGACTTGTTGTTGGCAATAGCTCTCCAAGATCTCAGCCAGTTGGCCGGTATGAGCCCCAGCCGATACAAGGCATCGGGTCCCGTTGGGCAGGCGCTGGGCAATGGACGCGATGGCCTCGTCGAGGGTTGCACCCTGGTGAATTTTCTCGGCCAGATACTTTGCCGTGGTAGCCAGACGCGGATCCGCCAGATCGTCGGCCAGGGCGCGTAGTATTTCGGGTAGCGGGACACCACATGTTTCCGCACCGGCGATCGCCCGCGTCAGGGCTTCGGCCGCCACCGGTGAAAGTCGTTTTTCTTCCCGGCCGGTCACTTCCATTGGCAGCCACTCATTTCGCGCAATGCCGTCACATACGGCCAAAAGACGATCAATGTGTAGGCCAAGACGACTCCGCCCCCCAAGACAACGATCAGAAATGTTGGCAGCATGAGTGCCAGCCATCGAGCACGGCGGCGGGCGCGGTTGCGATAGGTTTCCGCAGCGGCATGGAGCTCGCTTATGATCTGTTCCGGCCGGCCGGTCCGCAGCAGGGCAAGCCGCACCAGGGGCGGTAATCGATGGAGCGGTTCCTGATTGGCCGTGATGGATTGACCCTGGTGAATGGCTTCCGCAAGCAAACCGGACGCTTCGCACCATTCCGGCACCATTGTCGTGTCGGCTGCCAAAAGGAGCGCCTCGTCCAACGGAGTGGCCTGTTCCAGAAGCAGGGCCAGCATATCCGCAAATGTTGCCGCATGACCCAGGCGCAGAATCGTGCCCCGCGCCCCGAAACGCCTTGCACTTCCGCCGGAAACATCGATGGCCTTCGCTCGACCAGAGACAAACCAGCCGGCAACGGCCAGGATGATGAGGATGCCGGGCACAATCGGCATCCACCACCAGACCGATGTTTTGATGGCGGAAAGGACCTTTACGAGAGTTAGTTCCGCCACATCAAGCCATTGGAAACTCGGCATGATGAAGCCGACAGTCAGTCCGAAAAGGAACCAGGCAATGACGATAACAATCAGCGGATAGAACATCGCCATGCCAACAATGCGCCGTGTTTCGGCCACTCGGCGGGCCGTTTCGGTGAGCGCGTGGAGGGCGGATGGCAGATGCCCGGACCGCAGGCCGGCCAGGACCATTGCCCGATAGATCCTCGGCAACGAGTCGCCTTCGGCCTCAATTGCCTGGTAGAGGCTGTCACCCCGTTCGAGCCGTACTGCAATGCGATTGGCAAGGGATCGTGATGTTCCAGGCAGGTCCCGGGCAAGTCCCGCCAGATTTCGTTCGAGTGGTACTCCCGCAACAGCAAGCGCTGCAATCTCTTCATTGAGTGCGATCAGCTGATCCAGCGATACATGCGATGATTTGCCGGATCCGGTCATAACGAACCCATCGTCTCCATTCGATGACGATTACGGATGTTGTGGATGATCCATACCGAAGAGACGGAACCATTCGGCGGGGCTGGTCACGCCTTCGTTCACGAGCCGGATGGCGGTGTCTGAAATGGACTCTGCTCCCGTGGCGGATGCCAGTTCAGCAAGTCGCCGGGAATCGGCTCGGTCAAGGATCGCCTGGGCGAGTGCTGTGTCTTGAAATGTCAGGATTTCGGCTGTCACGCATCGTCCCAGATATCCGGTGCCTTGGCAAGCCTCGCAACCGGCTGGCTCGCGACACCGGTTCAAGAGGGCTCCTGGCGATGCGGTTAATATTTGAGATTCTTCGTCGGTACCATGTGCGCGCATGTTTGCAAGCCCTTTTAGGTTGTCGGCTTGGCACGCGTTGGGATCGGAGTCTTTAGCGCATTTGCAGAGCCTTCGCAATAGCCGCTGCGCGACAATCACACGGATTGTACCGCGAAGGATATAGGGCGGAATTCCCATATCGAGTAATCGAGTGACCGCTTCGACCGCGGTTCCGGCATGGAATGTTGTCAACATCAGCTGGCCGGTCATTGCCGCCTGAAAGGCAATCACGGCTGTCTGGGGATCCCGGATTTCACCAACGAAGATCACCTCCGGATCCTGCCGGACAAGCGATCGTAATCCGGTCGCCAGATCGAATCCAGCCGATTCGCGGACCTGGGACTGGGCAACGCCATCGAGGGCCACTTCGATTGGATCTTCAAGTGTTGCGATACTCCGTCCGCCACCGGTGATCTGGACCAGTGCGCGGAGGCAAGCGTAGGCCGTGGTCGTCTTGCCGCTACCCGCCGGGCCAACGAGCAGGATCGCGCCGCTCGTCGCGTTGAGGGCCGCGTGGAGCTGGTCCGCAACATGGGTTGGAAACCCTAATTGAGCAAGATTTCTCAGCGATGCCGCGCCCGTTGAGAGAATTCGAATCACGACTTTTTCTCCGCAGAGTATTGGAAAAGTACTGATTCGAACGTCCAGGTTCCGGGCGGGGTCGCGAAGGCGCCCTTCCTGGGGCCGATCGGTCTGATAAGTCAGAAGGCCGGCAAGGACTTTCAGGCGGGCCACGATATTCGGGGCGATCCGGCCTGGTAACGTTCCGACTGGCTGGAGCACCCCATCGATCCGCCAACGGATCCAGAGCCCCTCGGATACCGGCTGCAGATGGATATCGCTGGCACCCATGGTAACCGCCTCGCTGAGCAGTCGATCCACGGCGACCGTCGCGTAGTTTGCATCTTCGATTGCCATCGAACCGGTGATTTTTTCGATGAGTGTTGGCATGGGTAGATTACAGGTATTGGGAGATCGAAGGGAAGTGACTTGCGAAATGCATTCCATTGCCACGCGTGGCGCGACGCCACGATTAAATACCACGCGTGGCGTTGCCGTACTATTCAATGATCACTTCGAAGCACTGCCCCTCGGTGATGACGATTTCTTCTTTCAGATCAATCATACAACGGCCGTGATCCTGTTGAAGTTGAACTTCGATCATTTTCCCATCCGTTTTCGCCGTAATGGACGATGCGGACTGATGATCCGGAAGTATCACTTCGAGTGACTTGAGACGGAGCTGGCCCCACTGGATATCCAAGGTAGCGTGCCATTGCGAACCGCTGTAATTCTGAGTAAAGGATCCCCATCCCTCGGCTCCCGTGAATGCGCATTTGAAGTTTTCTGGCGCAAGTCGTGGCGCGAAGCCGATTCGCCCCTTTGGGCCATGGTATTGGTAGCCGCAGACCGCCAGAAACAGGCCATAGCTGGCCATGGCACGGGCATAGTGGTCCGAACATTCGATTTCGTTATAAGGATTCCGCCGAGATGCGTTATAGCGGTCGTGAATCGCACGCCCGATTGCCAAACCGTACTGCAGTAAGTCAGGTTGGTCGTATCCTTCCGCGACCATGTGGGACGCCGCCTGCCATTCGAATCCACTCATGCATTCGTTAAAATACATGGCCTGCCAGTGCTTTTGGATATCCGGATTCTGCCCGCCCTGGGGCCAGGTGCACATCAGCAACCCAGCGTCCCCAGCGGTTGCATACCATCGGCCCTTGGTGAATTTTTCGCGGAACGGGCCGACATCCGGAACGAAGTTGTATTTCCACAAGGCACGCAGCGCGGACAGTTGTTTGTCTCGATCGAATAGGCGTCCTAAATGCACCTGGTGCGCCCAGAATTGGCCGAACACCTGGTCAATATAGCAACCGGGTCCCGATCCGATTTGATCGAGCTTGTTCGGATCCTCAATTTGCGTGAAATATTCACCATTCCATGTTTCGAGGATTGAGACCGCGCCGCGATCGGCGATCGCGCGGCATTGTTCGGCGAACCGGTTGTCGCCCATCTCGGTTGCCATCTGCTGACCGGCTCGAAGCATGGCCAGATAAAGTGACGCGAGGAATGAAATCTTGCCGTACCAGGCCGCATCGAGGGTATTCGGTTGCGGGCCTTCGATCATGCCGTCCGCGTTGCCATCTTTTCGGATCATATACTGGATCGCCCGCTGGATATTCGGCCAATTCCGATTCAGGAACGCATTGTCGGCCGACATTTGATGTTCCCGGTAGGCCCCGAGGATCCGCCCGCATTGGCCGTCATCGGCAGCTTCCCAGACCTGATCGAGTGTTGCACGGTGGCCGATGGAGCCGTCCTCTTTCAGCGCGAGTCCAAAATCGACGCGCTCGCGGGTATCGCGTTCAATTTCTGGGAAGAGTCGTCCCGGTGCTTGGGCATAATGCCATACATGCGTGCACGTTCCCGTGCAACATCCGATCCCTTCCCATGCCCAGAATCGGCCGTCCTTGAACCGGTAGCAAGTCGTTGTGGCAAGCGTGGAGGTGTTTGCCATCGTCCGGTCGAGGAGCCAATACGGGAGGCTTGAATCGTACCACGTTTCAACCCAGCGGCGCGTGGTATTGGCCAGCCGGTCGAAATGGACCGCAACGTACCGGGCCACATCGGCTGCGGAATTGAAACGCGATGCATAGTGATGGCCGACCAGTGCATCCCCGCAACCGCGACTATAGAAATTCGGAAAATACCAGGCGATCACGAACGTGACGGTTTGCCGTTCGCCCGGTTTCAGCCAGACCGTCCGGCCAATTTGGCTTGTCAGCCTTTCATCGAGAGTTCCAGCCGGATTCGGGTTGTCCGTGTAGTCACGATCCGTCCGGCCGAGCAGAGCAAGGGCCATCGAGCCGAAGTCATAGAGCGCGGATAACTCCATGCTGGGCATGGGTTCATCGGAAAAGACAATATGGTCGATCCCAACATTGCCCCAACTTCCAGTTCCTTGATCAACGATCTGCAGTTGGGCTTGCTGGCCCTCGTATTTAGCGACGTTGAACGACGCCGGGCCCATTGAATTGCTGTTGTGGCCCGTTGCGGAAGCGACGACTTCCCCGGCGATAAGAAGGTTGATGCAAGTCTGTCCCTGGTGCGCCCCGCCTCCGATGAGGAAATGGATGTATCTTCGTTGGATCGTAAATGGCTTGCTGGTGAGTGTGCCAGTCGCCGAATCCTTTTCACCAACGTTTTGGCCGGGTGCCGCCGCATGGCTATTAACGACGCGTTCACCTTTGCCCTGAACGTTTCCCTGATAGTCGGGAATGTGGGTCGTTTCCACCGGGCCCTTACCAAACGCCGTACCATCGGCAGTCCAATGGGCATAGGTGGGCGCTTCGAAATCCTCGAACAGGATCTCGGAGCGAGCTGGCCCGTCTTCGATCGTTTCGGCCGCCAAAAAGTTCAGTACTGTCATATGGTCCGACTGCTCGACATGATTGAATCGCCGGCCGAGTGCATTGCGGTGGTACAAACAGATCGCATTTTCCATTCGTCCCGTCATCCGGCATTCGATCGGTTTGGCCGAAATGTTTTCTATGGTGTAACTCATCACCGTTGCCGGCAGGGACGAATTATCCGCGTCCAGTGGTATGAATGGGCTGAACGCTTCAAGTTTCACCCGGACGGGACATTTCGAGTCGCCGTAGGTGACGTACCCGATCGGATATCGCCCATCAAAGGTCACGTTCGCAAAGCCATCCAGGTCAAGCGGATATTTCGAGTCACCAAAATGCAGTGTGAAGCCGGCATCAAAAGGCGATGTGACGGGAGCCGGATTGAGGTAATTCAACCCATTGCGGCATTCGGATGCGTGGGCGAGACCATGTGGATCGGGAACAGGACGTTGCAGGATCCCTTCCTGGTCGCGGTTAAAAATGTCCCATAGCCACAGCCGGCCATCGCCCGATAGATAGACCGTGCCTGCAAACAGGCCACCGATCGGCATCCCAATATGGCGCAACGAGACCGGATCGGAGTAGGTCTCCTTGGTTCCCCGTATGGACAATGAGGCGATCCAAGCCGGATCGAGTTTCTTGTCGATCGGGATCGTTTTGAGATACTCATTTTCATCTTCGAACGGCCCAGCCATGATCGGTTGCCCATGTCCACCGACAAGCGTACCAGCAGCAGCCAATCCGGCGAGTGCAAGAAAATCGCGACGGGCCCAGGTCTGGTTTCCATCGGATTGCCTTGCACCGGGTGCATTGGATTCTTTCTTATGAACATCTTTCATATGATTTCATCTCCCACGTGGCGGTAAGAAGTATCCACCAATTTTAAAGAGCAGGTTACTCTGACGCCACCAAGCAATGAATCCTATATCAGCAACCCAAGGTAGGATAGCGAACTGGATTGAACAATCCAACTCACCGGTATGGCGACCATTCGGGGCGGCTGGCTTGCCGCAGGGGCTGCGAGACTTCGGGATCCAAGGCGGATTCCGAGGGGGACCACCGGGGAGCTTCGGTGAGTGGATCCGATGTTTCGGACCTGGATTTTCTACTGGGGAACAGGCGGGGTCGGCGAGGTTTGGATTGATGCGTTGGTGCTTGGGGACTTTTCGACATGGTCTTGGTCTGGTTGGAGGATCGCACCAAAACGGAAACTTCGCGGCCGGGAAGTTGCGCCTCTCCGGAATTGGAGGGCTCGGATATGGCAGGATCGCCAGACCAATCCTTGTCCATGACCGGAACTTGGGCCATGGAAGGCGTGCGAGACTCACGATTCAACTCAAATTCGGCCCGCGCCAGATGCTTCTGACGATCGGGCGTGACGAGTCGTGCCCAGAGTTCGTACGTGGCGTCGGTCAAGGAAGCGTCCAGGGGCAGGGCAACATGCATTCCACTGCCGAGTCCGCTATGCCGCCAGTCGATATTCTTGTCGGATAATTCGTAAGTCCAACGAGCAATTTTCCCTTCGACCACCGGTCGGCGTGGATCCAAAATCATCAAGGATATCTCGCCATCCGCTCGGACCGGCCGTCCGTTGGCATCGCGGGGTTCCACCACTGCTTCGAGTACGGTTTGTTCCGAGGTTGGATGCTGTGTTGTACTGAGCAGGCGGTGGAGGACAATCCGATCGACGGGGCCAGTCTCCGTGAGCGGCCGGGCCAGACCAACCAGCGCGTGGCTGCTATCCTTTGGATGATGCGCGATAGGAGGTGGTAGTTCTTCCGAGACAGAAGGGATTGAATGCGTTCCCGTTTCCTCTTGCGGGGTTGGAGGTAACGGATTCTCCATCGGTGGAGCAGGTGGCTGAGGGGTTGGCGCCTCCGAGCTCTGGATCCCGTTCTCTTCTTCGATTGTCGGTTCTTGAATATCAATGTCCGGGCGAGGTACGCCTCGGGAGGGGATCGGTTGGAAGAGACCGCCACGCTGGGATTTCGGCGAGGATGCCTTGCGCGAATTTTCCTTTTCGTTGTCTAGTTGTTGCTGGAGTTTTGTCTTTTCTTGCTGGCAGTCTTCGAGTTGGTATTCCAATTCGTAGATCCGATCCTCATACAATCGCAACTCCTGTTGAAGCAGATCCATGTTCACTCCAGACCGGCATCCGGCAAGCAACAAGGCGATTCCGACGACCAGACCGGCTCGATGGTAGCTGCGCGTGCCGGCGGTGTTGTGAGTAGATGGGCTTGACCGCAACCATGCGGTTTGGTGACGAGCATCCATGCCATGGACTCCTAGTTCCCAACATGTTGTCTGGGAACGAAATTAGTACCCGTGGATAAGTTGGTGGGTTTTGGAGCGGTGGCAGGAATCCGGCTTCTTGATAGAACTGGATTCCTTTCGAATCATCCGAGCATCGTGCACGGACCGAACATCCTGAAAACTAGTGATTGATATGCGAAATGACACGATCGACGATGTGGTATTCCAAGGCTTCCTCGGCCGACATGAAGTTATCACGGTCGGTATCCTTTTCAATTGCATCCAGTGGTCGCCCGGTGTGTTTCTCGAGGATGCTATTCAGCCGATCCTTTGTTTTTTTGTACTCGCGGGCATGGATGACAATATCCTCGGCGGAACCTTCCATAACAGCGGATGGTTGATGGATCATAATCCGAGCGTTGGGCAGGGCATGGCGTTTACCTTCCGTACCCGCGGCCAGCAGGATCGCCCCCATGGAGGCGCACTGACCGATACAATAGGTTGCCACATCGCAGCTGACGAACTGCATTGTATCGTAGATTGCCAGGCCAGCCGATACACTTCCGCCGGGTGAATTGATATAGATATCGATATCTTTTTTCGGATCATCCGATTGTAGGAATAACAGTTGAGCGACAATACCATTGGCAACTTCATCCGTGATACTGTTGCCCAGCATGATAATCCGATCCTTGAGCAGGCGGCTGTAGATATCCATTGCCCGCTCTTCACGGCCGCTCTTCTCGATGACGTAAGGAATCAACGTCATATTTCTTGCACCCTGAATGTTTTTAGCACCCTGAATGATGATTCCAGGAAAAAAGTCGTTTCACCGCTATTTCTTGAACTTCCAGATCGTGACGGGCGTTATTCGTCATCCTCCTCATTTTCTTCCGTACCGGGCGGTTTCTTGAGGACATCGTCCACGATACCGTACTCCTTGGCTTCGATCGCCGACATATAATGATCCCGGTCGGAGGCTTTCGCAATTTCTTCGATGGACCGGCCGGTATGCTTGGCAAGAATTTCGTTGAGTTTCTGGCGGGTTTTTTCCATTTCAAGGGCTTGGATTTCAATATCCGAGACCTGCCCGCCAACACCACCGTAGGGTTGGTGGATCATCACTTTGGAATTGGGGAGGGCGAAGCGTTTTTCCTTGGTACCGCCCGCCAATAATACGGCCCCACCACTGGCTGCCAATCCGACGCAGTAGGTAGCCACTGGGCAGGAGAGGACCTGCATCGTGTCGTAGATTGCCAGCGTGGCGGTAACACTACCGCCTGGCGAGTTGATATAAAAATGGATGTCCTTGCGGCGGTTTTCGCTTTGCAGATACAGGAGCTTCATGACGAGTTCATTGGCATTCACGTCATAAATCTGCCCCTGCAGAAAAATGATCCGATTCTCAAGAAGCAGGTCCCCCAACGTCATCTGGCGTTGGCGCTGGTAATCTCGATGGCCCGACACCGACGCATGCATTGCCTCCGGAGAAATCGTTTTCTCCAGCGAGAACGGTGAAACGAATCGTTCACTCATCGAGCATCCTTTCCAGGGAATCGAACGGAGTCCAGGTCGATTCATAGTGTTTTGCTATTCGGTTCCTCAACGGAATATGCCTCGAGTGCTCTGTCGACTTTCTATCTTGGAGTAGCCACGGTCGCCAGACCGTGTGGCATATCGCGCTCGGACGAGCGCAGTTACCCCAAATTTTTCAACTTGACGGAGCACTAGGACAAATGGCGTCAAGACCTGGTGTTAAAACTACTCTTCTTCTTTTCCTTTTTCCTCGGCGTTTTCTTGAATTTCTGTCGCCACCCCACCCCCACCGGCCGCTAGATCGATTGCTTCCACCATGCGGCGAGGCAAGGAATAAGGCGTATTGATAAACTGGGCTTCTGATTCCACCAGGTTGAGTACTTTTCGCTCGACGATCTGGTTGCGGAGGACATCCATCAGATCCCGTTTCTCAAGTTGAGCCCGAACCCGCCGCACGGTTTCGTTGCTCTGCATCGCAATCAAGGAAATCTCCGTTTCGTAATCCGAATCGGTGGCATCGATTTCCTCTTCTTCGGCAATGCGTTCGAGGATGAAGTGTTCCTTAAGCGCCGCGGCAGTTGCGGCGGCACTATTTTGCCGGAGCTCGTTTTCGCGGGCGCGAATTTCCGCTTCGCTGAAACCACTCCGGCGCAATTCCATCACGGCCCGCTCGAGTTCTCGGACACTCTGACGCTTGAGCATCTCTGGAGGAAGCTCCCAATTGGCCGATTCCGTCAATCGGGCTGAAATCTGCTGGCGAATTTTCTGCTGCTGTTCGTATTGGAGCTGCCGATCGAGATCCTTGCGAATGGCTTCGCGAAGTTCCTCCACGGATTCGAAATCACCCATCTCTTCCAGGAAATCATCCGTCAAATCGGGCAGGCGCAGCTTCTTGAGTTCCAGGATGTCGAACTGGATACGAATCTTTTCGCCGCGGAGTTCCTCGTTCTGGGCGTCTTGAGTCAATGTGACCTCAGCAATCCGCCTATCGCCCGCCTTGGCGCCTGCCATCAATTCATCGAATTTGTCCAGCATGGCATCGCGGAAACTGAGCGTGGGCCGGATCCGGATGATTTCTTCCTCCGATTCGTTGACATGCCTGGTTCCGTGAATGCATGTGATATTCACGCTCACGTAGTCGCCCAATGCCGCTTCACCATCAAAGGGTACCAGCTGCCCGTGCCGCTCAAGGATCTGCTCCAGCTGGTAGTCAATATCTTCGTCTGAGAAATCGCAAACCGGCTGAACGATCTTCAATCCCCTCCATTCCGGCAATTCAAATTCCGGGCGGACTTCAATGTCAAATTCGTAGGTCATTGGCCCTTCATCGGGCACTTCAATCGCCTCGAGATCAATCTCCGGTTCGCTGATTGCGGTAAGCTCGTGTTTTTCTGAAATCTGCTCGAGGCTATCCACGAGCAGGGACCCTTTAATCTTGTCGCCAACTTCCTTCCGATATCGATGCTCGACCAATTTCCGCGGCGCGCGACCAACTCGAAAACCGGGTACAGTCGCCGTGGGCATCATTTCACTAAACGCGTTCTCGTAATAGCGATCGATGTCGTCGCGAGAAATCGTCACTGTGACGTGGCGGACACAGGCACTCGGGGTATCGATCGAAACCTCTAAGGAGAGTTCCGGCTTCTCCTCTTCGGTCGCCTGAGTCTCTTCGGCCTCCGCGGAATTTTCTGCTTCGGAGGTTTCGGAGGTTGTGTCCTCGGATGTCAAGTCATCCAGTTTTTCACTCGCCATGGTATGCCCGCCCGGTTGATCGACAGGAACTGTGTTGATTGTTGAACATTGAGAGACCAAGCATGCTGATAGGAACTGACCACATCGGCAAGTGCCGGTCCAGCCGACAAGCGCCGGAGGAGGCTTTTCGGGGATTCCTCTGTGCTGGATCCTGCGGCCTGGAACCTGGGAACACTCCCCTCTCCATCTTCCGGCAATATTGCGTAAGAGGGACAATTCAAGAGCGGGTGATGGGATTCGAACCCACGACAACAACGTTGGCAACGTTGTGCTCTACCAACTGAGCTACACCCGCATTGAGCACCGATTCCCAATTGGGGCCACCCACGGGGGATCTGGCCGGTGTTGAGATCGCTCACTCCTACGAAGAGTGCCGGAACGTAGGCATTCTAAGGATTTCATGGCTGCGTGCAAGGCCAAATAGAAGTCTTTTGGCAATCTGCGAAGGCTGGGAAATCCCCGGATGCAATGTCCGATGGCCTGGGTCCCTGTCAAGCGGGCATTCCGCGGCCATCCCAGCATCCTAACTCACCTTGACACCTCATTGGCAAGGTACCGATCATAGGGCCCCCCTAGCCTGGGCATTTCTTGATCCGCTTCCCTACCCAACGCGATGTGCGAAGGATCCAGTCACCTGAGGATCCAGTGAGCCAACTCCATAGGGGATCCGGATCGATGGCAAGTGGACTTGATCCAAAGGAAGACAAGATATGGCCATGTGTTCTGTATTCTCTCTCCGTCCGATGATCGCCCTGGCGATCGCCGTTTCGGCATCGACGTTGATCGCCCAAGAAGGGCCCATCCCCTCGCCACCAGTGGTCCATTTCACACGGCAGCCGGCGAGGGTGGGCGAACAGATGGCACAGGATATGCAATTCCGTCTTGCGATGGAAACGACGGTTCACAGGGATGGCCAACCGATCGCATCGGAATCGACCGAGCTGATTCGTACTCAGAGGCGGTTGATTACGGCTCGCCAGATCGAGAAGGGACTTACTATCTGTGCGGAAGTGGAGTTCAAGAAGGCCGATCAGACACTCCGTGAAGGCGATCAAGTGGCCAAAACACTGCCCCAACCAGTTGCCGGGAAGACATATCTCGTCTCCCGTCAAGGGAATACGTTGACCATCACCGATTTGATGGGTCGCATTCCACCCATGGAGGAATACGAAGTCGTGATGCAGAGCATGGAGGCAATCGGCCGCCCCAATCCATTGGCTGAATTCCTGGCTGGCCGGAACGTTGCCATCGGTCAAACACTCTCCCTGCCTAAGGAAATCGCTGGCTCTCTGTTGGGAGATGTGGGCCAGGAAGGCGAAGTCACGCGATTTGAAATCACTCTCCAAAAGATCCTAACGACCTCCACCTCACGTCCCGACATGGCACCGAGCCATCCCGGACTCGCACAGAATGCCAACGCCGTCTTTAAGATACAAATCGAGGCCCGGTCGCCAGGTCAAGTCCAAATGGGCATGCTGATCGAAGGAACTCTTCTCGTTGAAATAAAGACCTGCCGGACGGTCCAAGCCAACCTGGCAGGGCCGGTCGGAATGACGCAGACCAGTGGTCCGGCCAGTGCCCGTTCGTTCATGTCCGGACGCGGACGAATAGAAATTGTCTCATCTTCGCAGTATGTTTCTCAATAGCAGACAGAATTGCCCCACAGTCTTCCCTGGCGAAATCTCGGCCTGTCAGCTAGCATAACGGATTCGGAATTCCTGATCCTTCACCCGTCTGCCCCCCATTTGGCAACGATCGCATGGCCGATCCGCTTCTCATTGAACTTCAGCAGCTGCTCGATCGGGAAATACCGATCTGCCAAGCGATGGGGATCCAGGTCCATTCCATCGATGAGAATGGGCTGACCATGCAGATGCCCCTCGATATCAATCGGAATCACCAGAGGACCGCTTTCGCGGGAAGCCTGAATGCCCTGTGCACCATCACTGGTTGGGGCACCATGGTCCTGCTCGCCCGCCCAAAATGCCCAACAGGTGGTATCGTTATCCGCCGAAGCTCGATCCGGTATCTAGAGCCAATTGAATCATCCTCAATCCGGGCAACGTGCGCACCGGCGCCCATCGATGCCGTGGATTACTTTCTTGAAATGCTGTGCGAAAAGGGACAGGCTAAACTCGAACTACGGACCGTCATCCCTGGCCAAAAGGGTCCGGCGGTTATCTTCAATGGTTCTTATGTCGTGATATCACCGAAATAATCTGCAACTTCCACAATCTCCCATCGAATCAATTTAAGTCCAGGAGCTTCTCCCTTGAAAAAAACCAACCTCGTTGTTTGCCTGCCTATTCTTATGGGCCTTTTGCCTATTCTGATAGGCCTTTTGCCTATTCTGATAGGCCCGTTGCCTATTCTGATAGGCCCGCTGTTCCTCATGGGATATCGCCCAGCAAGTGGCGCCTCCATGAACGAGGGGAACGCCGGCGACGGAATCGAGCTCTCGGTTATGAGCTTCAATATCCGCTATGGAACCGCCAAGGATGGGGAGAACCACTGGGACAATCGGCGGGGATTGGTTTTCGACGTGCTCCGCAAGCAGGATTGCGATCTGGTCGGCCTGCAGGAGGCCTTACGGTTTCAGATCGATGCGATTTGCAAGGCCGTTCCCAACTACGGCGAGATTGGCGTGGGGCGCGATGATGGAAAGACCGAGGGCGAATATGCCGCGATCCTCTACCGTTCCGACCGTTTCGATGTGACCGGCTCCGGGAACTTCTGGTTATCCGACACGCCGGAAGTGGTTGCATCCACCTCATGGGGAAATGTTATCCCGCGGATCTGCACATGGGGCCGGTTCGTTCATAAGTCGTCCGGGAAAGCCTTTTATATGTTCAATGCCCACCTGGACCACCAATCCCAGCCATCGCGCGAAAAAAGTGTCGTGCTAATCACCCGCCGTATCGCCCAGCGTGAATATCCCGATCCGGTCGTTCTTACGGGCGATTTCAATGCGGAAGAATTCAATCCGGCAATTCTCTGGATTAAGGGCGAATCGAATTCAGATGTAAAAAATGCTATCCCCCTCGTTGATACGTTTCGTGTGCTGCATCCGGACGCAACTGAAGTTGGCACATTCAATGACTTCAAGGGCAATCGCTCGGGCGGCAAGATCGATTACGTTTTTACTCAACCCGGGATCCATGTCCTCGATGCGAAAATCCTCTTCGATATGCCGGGCGGGCGATCTCCTTCGGACCATTTCCCTGTGTCGGCTCGGCTGAAGCTCGCGGATTGAACAAGGCCGATTTGCGTTTGACCACTGCGATCATTAATATTCAACTGAGGGTGTCCGGGAATTGGGAGGGCGAGGCTCCTGCCGAGCCGAATGCCGGTACTGGAACTCCAGCCCGGCAGGAGCCTCGCCCTCCCGAAAACTGCAAATTCCAGCATATCGAATTCCCGGACACACTTTTTTAATTATAATAGGATCGTTGTCGCCGATTTGGCTCCCAGTGCTTGACACACATCTAGGCGCAGTTGCTCTTACAATCTGTCTACTGTTGACGACTAAAGTGCCACGAAAAAATATTCTTTGAGGAATTCGTCTTATGGCTAACATCTATTCGAGTCTGAAGCATTATCTGAAGACGTTTGCGCAGCGAAAGAACCCGCATTTCGAGATTGAACTCGTATGTTACCGGGCTCCCGCCGGTCGGCCTGGTTCATTCGTGGCGCAAAGATCCATAGAAGTCAAACCGCTGGTTTTTTTCAAGCCGTCCATTTTGGTCGGCATTTTGGTTTCCTGCCTGTTCTTGGGGACCACCCGTGACGCCTTGTCCGACGATTTCGCGAGTGTCGGTTTGTATCAGTCGTTTGACGAATTGGTAACGTGGGCCCACGCATTCGAGACGACGAATTCCGATCTGGTGAACCTTGTTGAGTTCGGCCGCAGCTATCAGGACCGGCCCCTCTTGGCACTCCAAATTTCAGTTCAGCCAGGCATCAATGATCCGACGAAGCCCGAATTCTTGTTCACGGCCGGGCTGCATGCCCGCGAAGTCATTGGTTCGCAGGCAGCCTTCCAACTCGCGGAACACCTGGTCGACGGCTACCGCAACGGCGATCCGGCCACGATGGATAGCCTGGCCGAACGCGAAGTCTGGATTGTGCCGAATCTGAATCCCGATGGCCGAATCCGCGTCGAGGAAGGATACAGCCGCCAACGCAAGACGATGGAACTTTTCCCCGGCCAGAATCCAAATAACTACACGCGCGGCGTTGATCTGAACCGCAACTTCCCGCACCGCTGGGATCAAGCATTGAGCACTGTCACTGATGAAACCTATCGCGGGCCGAGCGTCTTATCGACACCCGAAGCATCGTCGCTCTGGTCCATCCTGCAAGATAACGACTACTTCAATGACCTGTGGGCAGCCATTGATATCCATAGCGGCGCGGAAACCATTCTGGCCCCGTGGACATCACCCACCGAGTTCAGAGATTATCCGCTCCCCCCGGAAGACCGCGCTAAATTCGATTTTCTGGCGGATACGATGAGCCAGCTGACGGGCCTCTCCACGGACCGGCTTTCCTACGATTCCTACGGCGTCTTGGCCGATAGCCTCTATGAAACATTTGGCGCGTACGCATTTGTCGAAGAAATCTTCACAGGGCCTTGGTACTACCCCTACGACTATTTCAAGTATTTTAATCCGATCAATCAATTTGGTATCGACGAATCGGTCAACGATGCGATCGCTTCCGCCATGTTTCTTATCAGCGACGATGCCTTCCTGATCGCCATCCCAGAACCATCCAGCTTGGTCATTCTGAGCCTGATGGGCTTTCTATTCATACTGCGACTGTTGGAACCGGGAAAAGACCAAGGCATGTCTCGCGCAGAGGCGCGGAGGCGCAGAGGCTGACAAAGAACGAAATCGGAACGCGGGTGATCGAGGCGGTAGTATCTGCTGAACTTCGGCGAAGACGTGATCAAGACCGGAATGACCCGCTGTATCCATGGCCTGTAAAAGTGAATCCTCTGCGCCTCAGCGCCTCAGCGGGAGATGCACAAGCAGTACATGAATTATCTGGGCTATGCTTCCACGATGACATCAAGGCCCAGGGCTTTTCCGAATTCAATCAGCGGCTCTTGCACGTCGCCGTAGACGGTGACTCGATGCCAGCCGAAACGATCCCACTGGTAAAAAAGCTTGCCGATATCGCCCCGAACTTCGCCAATCAACTGCGTTCGGCATCCGCGCTGGCTATCGAGGTTGCCGACAGTTTTCGCCTGATGGATCACCATCTCTTTCCGGGCAAAGTTCGTCCGGAATGAAGTGGTCATGTATCCTTCCGGCAGGAATGACTGGACACAACAGGCACGCGGATCGCGGTTGTGGAGGGTTCGGATTCGGAACATGTTCGATTCCGATTCCGGCCCGAACACTTTGGTCGTGGCCATGCAGTGGGCATAGATGATATGGTTCTTCGATGTATCGAGGACTGGATCCGATACATATCCGGGCCGGCCCGTGAGAATGCGTGCCATCAAGAAACTCAGCGTGTCATCGGGCATCGCTTCGCAGATTCCATGCCCTCCCTCGTTCAGAAGTTCCATGAATCCAAGGCACGGAAGTGCCGGGAGCTTGCCACTGGCGAAACCTCCTAGGCAATTCATCGTCACCGTGTCGGTTCCGTACTGTCGGAGCAGTGCACGGGTCGCCAGATATACGGCTGCCGATTTGCGGATCACCTCGACGGTTGTTTCGACAACTCGTTCAGCATCTTGAATCCAGCGATCCGCCAATTCATTCGCTTCATTTCGATCGGCTTGATCATAAAACGCGTTGAATTCATCGAATCCGATGTCGATTCCCTTCGCGCCGAGGTAATTGTGTTCCTGGTTCTTCTGATTGCGCCCAACGATCAAGAACCTGGAATCTTGGAACCTCGCGATACACTCGCGGATATCGGTTAAAGGGACAGGATCCTCGATACAATCCAAATTCCCTGCCGGTGGAAACGTCTTCCGATAGACCTCGTCGCACTGGCGAGCAAACGATTCGGGAGATGCACCCGGTTTTTTAACATCCATAAAAAGGCGAGCGACCGTGATTAAATCCTTTGGTTGAGTGGTCGCGACGCCGGCTGCGAACCGGCCTTCCCGGCGAAGGCCACTGTATCCGGTCAGGAACATGCCCGATCCGCCAAGGATTTCATCGGCGACAATCATTGGCTTGCCAAGGTTGCCTAGCGTGCTTATGCTCCCTGTAAGATTCCATGCCAAGGTCACTGCGTAGACGAAATAGCCGTCGACCTGATCCTTCAAGGACACGGCCAGTTGGACGTCTTCTGGATTTCGCACGGCGACTGGCACGAATTCGATTTGGGGGCAGCCCTCCGCCAAGAGGCCGAGGATTTCCTTTTCTCGAGCGATCACATCAAATTCCGGATACGGCCAACTGACACCCGCGCGGGATAGAAAAACCAGGCCAACGCGGACACGCGAATTATCCCGTTCATCCCCGCGGCTGATTCTCGGAGCCAATCCGCTGGCAGTGGCCAGTGCGGCGCCGCAGCCCTTGATAAAATCTCGTCTCGGAAGAGGAACGGCGCAACCCGGACAGCAACGCGTTTGGCATGGATGACGCATGATGCATCTCCTCGTACAAGTCAGGAAGGGATCCAGGGAACGGTCAAGTCGAAAACAATATTCCAGGCCATATTCAGTTTCAGTCACCGGAGTCATCTTCGGCGGCTTGCAGTTCGATTGGAGCCGGAAGATTGAGCCCCTTAAGCTGTGGTACGATTCGCTTCGTATCGCCAACGAGCACAAGCAACCCCCGTTCGACGGGGACGGCGTCATGCGCCATGTCATTCAGGTCGGTGGCTGTCAAACGTTCGATCGCAGCAAGTTCCTCACCGAGATCACTGAACGGCCTGTGATTGCGGATCAAAGTCGCCGATGTCCTCAAAATCCCGCCCAAACCTTCGAACGCACTAACGAGGCTTATTCGCCGCGCTGAGCGGGCTTTGCCAGCTTCCATGTCCGTGATATCACCGGCTCTGATGCGAGCAAACTCCTTGAGGAACTCACCGACCGCGGCGCCGGTCACATCGGTCTGCACGCTCGATTCCGCCGAAAAATATCCGACCCGAGGATCCATGGCATAATGGCTCCGCGCCCCGTAGGTATAACCATGCTCCTCACGCAAGTTCTGATTGAGCCGGCTGGTAAAACTGCCACCAAGAATGATGTTGAATAGTTGGAATTTCGGGCGATTCGGATCCGAATAAACGGGCCCTGGTGCCATGAAATGGATCACGGTCTGGACGGCATTGGGCCGATCGACGATCGCCAGACGGAACAGAGGATTCGGGTGCGGATCATAGTTTGGCGGGTCGAAGGGGACCACACCGGCCACTTCAGGCCACGCTCCGAACGTTTTTTCAAGAGATTCGCGGGCCTTATCAACCGTGAGATCGCCCGCGATCAGGATGACGGCATTGCTGGATCGATAGGCGCGGGCATAGAATTTTCGGACATCATCGAGCTGGATCGCCTGCGCTGATTCTGGAGTTCCGGATTCGGGCCGGCTGTAAGGATGATCTTTGCCGAAGAAGTGGCGCATGGCAACGGTTTGGGCGACATAGGTGGGCCGGTCCAGTGCGCGGAGAATCTGTTGGACATGCAATTTGTGTACTCGGTCCCACTCCTTTTCGTCGAATTGCGGGCGCAGTACGGCGTCAGCGCCGAGTTCAAGCGCTGCGTCGAATTTGCTTGCTAGCGCGGCAATCGAGACCGTGGTCATGTCGCGGCCGGCATGGGCGGAGAAGGTCGCGCCCAGCGCATCCATGGCATCAGCAAACGCGACCGCACCGCGGGAACCAGCACCTTCGTCGAGCATGTCGGCAGTGAGCGTGGCGAGTCCAGCTTTCCCTGCCGGATCATTGGTCGTGCCGGCTGGAAACAACATCAACATCTCAACGAGTGGGAGTTCGTGGCGTTCCCACAGGTGGACCGTGATGCCATTGGGAAGGGTGAAAGTTTCCGGTATCGGCACCGTGAACGAGCGTGCGGCCCCTAGGGCCGGGCGATTCTCGAGCGGCGAGACATCGGGTGCTTCCATTTCCGGAATGACACGCAGGATGAGGCGGGCATTTGGTGTTAAAACCCGTGCCACCCAATCCTGCACCCTTCGCGGAGTGGCCGTTCGATAGCGATCAAGATCGCGCTGGAACGAGTTGGGCTCACCAAAAAAGAATTGGTATGTGTTGAGCTGATCAGCTTTTCCCATAATCGACTGGAGCCGCGAGATCATTCGGAATTCGAGCTTGGCCTTGAGGCGTTCCAACTCCTTTTCCGTCGGTCCTTGTGCCGTGAATTCAGCCACGACTCGGTCGGTTTCGCCCTCAATCACGTCCAAGTCGCTTCCAGGCCGCGACGTGACTTCAATATAGAATAGCGAACCGAGCAGCATCGACGCTTGATAGGCGGTGACATCCACCGCCAGTTCCTTCTCGTAAACGAGCCTCTGATAGAGGCGGCTGGAAATCCCATCGGACAGAATCGCGGCCGCTAGATCCATCTCTGCATCTCCGTCCGCGAAACTGGCTGGGCTGTGATAGACCATCGTGGACCGTGCAAACTGAACTTTGTCGGTCATGGTCAATCGCTTGACCTCCGAGAGGGCCACCGGTGCCGCTTTGGGATGCACGACATCATTTCCTCGCGGCAGTGTGCCAAAAAGTTTATCGATCAATGGTTTAATTGTTTCCTTCTTGAAATCGCCGGCCACGACCAGACTCGCATTGCTTGGCACGTAGTACGTGGCGAAAAAGTTTTTCACGTCTCCAACCGTGGCTGACTCGATATCCTCATGGCTGCCGATCACGGTATGATGGTAGGGGTGGCTCTTGGGATACATGAGGCTGGGAATCATCAGATCGGCTCGGCCATAGGGCCGATTCTCCGACGTTTGCCGGCGCTCGTTGAGAACAACACTCCGCTGTTTATCGAGCTTCTCCTTCGTCATGGCCCGGCCAATACCGTCGAGCCGATCCGCATCGAGCCAGAGCAGCGTCGGCAGAAGTTCAGATGGACCGGTTGAATAGTAGTTCGTCCGATCCTCACTCGTGGACGCGTTATTGAAGCCACCTCCCGCTTCCATGATATTGTCAAATTCCCCGCCTGGCACGCGATCCGTGCCCATGAACATCAGATGTTCAAATAAGTGGGCAAACCCTGACCGGCGGTCCGGCTCGTCCTTCGATCCGACATAGTACCAGATGTTGATTCCGGCTACGGGAACACTGTGGTCCTCATGCAGAATGACCGTCATGCCGTTGGGGAGTGTGTAGCGTTCATATGGGACATCCTGGCTCAGGACGTTCGAACAGCAGAAAAGGAACGGGACCAGGATTCCAACGCATGCCAAGCCCGCAACCCAAAAGGACTTGCAAACATGCGCGCACCACGCGCGCATGTTACAGATTAAGACTCGAA
This sequence comes from Pirellulales bacterium, assembly GCA_016930815.1. Taxonomy (GTDB): domain Bacteria; phylum Planctomycetota; class Planctomycetia; order Pirellulales; family Lacipirellulaceae; genus JAFGFZ01. The sequence goes on from JAFGFZ010000027.1 coordinate 32,675, forward strand.
AAGGAGATTGGAAAACCGGGAGGGCGAGGCTTCCGCCGAGCCGAAATATCGGGAAAATAAGGACCAACAGGAGCTTCGGCCCAACAACAGGCTTTGTTATCCCAAGCAGAATGCGTGGCACCATTCAATGATTGTCCTATTTCAAGGCCGATTCGATCTGGTCGAGAGACACGCCAAACAATTCGCGCGCTAGCGCATCGAGTTGGGCACGTGATCCTTCAAAGTGGCATGTGCGTTGCACGTGTTGACCAGACTCGCCTTGCTTCAGAGCCAAGGCGGGGCTGGATGTCTCCAGTTCATAGAATGGTCCCAATGGCTTGGCACCGGGTGCCGGTGGCCCATCGTTGTAGCTGTTGATCACATCGCCGCCATAGGGTTCCTCCTGATGCATCCACATGGAATTCACATAATCGGTTACCTCGGGGCCGGGCTGGCTATATTGCAAGCATGTCAGCACGTTCCGAGCGGCGTCGTAGCTGCCGCAGAGCTGAGTGGCGCGTCGCGGGCCGAGCCCGATTTTACTCCGGTAGCGGCCATCGCCACAGAAAAATAGAACTCCGTCGCCGATCTTCAACCGCTCGGCAGGCACCTTTCCAAAGTACTCGTCATTGACAATGGGACCGAGTTCCGATACCTCGCCTTTTCGAAATGGTATGACAACGGTGGTCTTGGGCCCATGCTTGTACATGCCTAAAAGCCAAATGGATAGTAATCCCTTCTCCTTCGACCAGTCTTGATCACCGGTATTCGTAAGTCGGTTTCGTGTTTCGTAACCTACAGTCTTGATATCCCCCAAGGTTATTCCAAGAACATCTTCCATGTCATCATTCGACATCAACTTGACATCCCGCTCGATCCGAATTTTAAATTTCGTCCCGGAGTAGTTTGTTAGCTCGGCATCGCGGACAAATCGAGCCTGTTTTTCACTCTTCTTGTCGACTTGAAAGGGTTCCGTGTCGATCAAGGGTGGAGTCTGCCAATCGGAGAATTCGAATTTGGCGCCAGGCGCGAAGAAGATGGCGTATTGCCCGCCTTCCGGGCCAAGCCAAAACCGCTCTTCTCCTCCATAGGAATTGATATGCGGTGCGATTTCGCCGGACCGGATATGGTCGTAGTTAATCCAGCCGAAACTTGTCCCCGAATCACCGCAGGCCGTCGATGTCATGACCCGCCCCTGATAGGCCGGAACGACTGCGATGCGGGGGCCGGCTGGGTCGTTGCCGAGAACGATTGTATCCACATGCTCGGATAGAAACTGGACATCTTCGCCAAAGGACAAGTCAGCCGCCGAACTGGTCCGCTCATCCACGGCAACGAAACCGATCGCCGCGATGGCTGCAAGAATCAGAAAAGCCATTCGATATTTCGTTCGGTATTGAACGCTGGCCGAATCCTGCATCCAAGAGGGCCTATCCACACGCGTGACCGGTGCGCACAAGTTATCTATAAAGACTCTAGCCATTCGAACCTCCAAATCTTCTTAACGGGGGCGAAACACTCAACCCAAGAATACTTATCAAAAATGCAAGAACGCCGCTCGCAACATACAGGCTGCGACTCAAAACGTGTGTTGGTTAATACAGACTATGATAAGCAACAGGCAATTGCAAGCGCTACCAGCGTTCGAGATGGACATGATTTTTCTGAAAGCGTGTTCGTTTCGACTTGCTTTCGGAGGGCCAGCCTATCGCGATCGCGGATACAGGAATCACATGGTCCGGAATATCGAGGGCGGCACGGACGTGGGCAATCCGTTCCTCGCGGGGATGGACGCCGAGCCAGCAAGCGCCGAGTCCCAGAGCGTTCGCGGCCAGGAGGATATTCTCAATGGCGGCGGCACAGTCCTGAAGCAGGTACGATAGGAGCCCGTCATGGGCCTCCTCGAGATCGCCACAGACCACGATCCCAACAGGGCTGGTTGCCAGCATGGAACCGTTCGGAAGCCCCTCGGCCACCACCGCAAGCAAACTTTTGTCGCGGATCACGATGAAATGCCACGGATCCTTGCAAACGGCCGATGGACCCGCCATGCCCGCCTCGAGCAAGTCCTGGACCAGGCCGGGATCGATATCTTTCTCTTGGTACTGCCGGATACTGCGGCGTGAAAAAATCAGGTCGAGTTTCGGATTCATCCTTTCGCCTCGGGCAATTTTTAATTCACCTTGGGAACTTCTCCAGCGCGGAACGGGACCGCCGGGAGGCCTTCCTTATTCATCAAATTCGGCACGGCCAGTTTATGCCAGGCGAATCGGACGGCCATCGGCTGTTTGACTTGCAGCGATGAGACGAGAACCATATCGCCAACGATGACGGCTTCCGCTTCGACGAAGTCCGTGCCTTTGCCGATCAATTCAAAATGCGTCAGGGGTTTTTGATCGCGTGACGCCAGTCCACTCCCGACATGATCAAATAAGATGAAGATTTTGTCCCCCTCGATTTTCATCGACTTGAACATCGGCCCGGAACAGACAAGGCCAACCTGACCATACGTATTTGCCAGGGCCAGCAACGCGAGGCGGCGACCCGCTTCTTGCTTGTTCTTGGGATGGATGTCTTGCAGGTCTCCAACATCACTGATCACGGCCATGCCAGTATTCGGGATCTCGAGCGCGGCGGCTTGGGCTTCCCAGAATTCCGCCAGGATATGTGGATTTTCGTCTCCGTATTGGAATGGAGCGATCTGGATAAAATAGAATGGGAACGCCCCTTGACCCCAAACCTGGCGCCATCCGGAGATCAGCGCATCCATCTTTTTGGTGTAGAGCATGCCTTCCGTATGATTCGATTCGCCCTGGTACCAAATCGCACCTCGGAAGGCGAATGGGCGTAACGGGTGAATCATCCCGTTGTACAGTATCGTCGGTTGCGTCGGATGCTGATGGTCGGCAAATGGAAGCAGCTCCTGCGGGTACGCGGGCATTGGCACTAATGGTGTTTCCACCCGAAGCGCCTCGCGGGCCGTTTTGAGCCACGCTTCGGCATCCGTCAAATACTGGTTGAGTCGATCCTTGTAGAGATCCGACTTGGGATCCTTCAACAGAACCTGACGGTGGATTTCGTCCAATTCCTTGTCCACCGTGAATCCCACCGGTGGCGTCCACGGTTCAATCCGAGTTCCACCCCAAGATGAGTTGATCAGGCCAACAGGCACATTCAGTTCTTGGTGCAAGTGGCGGCCGAAGAAGTACGCGCAGGCCGAGAAGTCCGGGACAGTTTCTGGCGTGCAGACTTTCCATGTCGCCTCCACATCGTCGACCGGAGACGGCTGTGGCACTCGGGGAATGGTTATATGGCGGATTTTTGGATAGTTGGCCGCGGCAGCTTCCTCCCCGGCACGGAGGCTGCCGCTTACCGTCCACTGCATGTTCGACTGGCCGGAACATAACCAGACCTCCCCTATCAGGACGTTCTCAAGTTCAATTGGATTGTTCCCACAGACTTTCAGAGTTACGGGCCCGCCGGCCGGTTGGGGTGGAAGTTGAACCATCCATGTCCCGTCCGCCTTGGCCGTCGTCTTCACGGCGGGGAGATCCGCAAGCTGCACGGATACCGATTCGCCCGGTTCGGCCCATCCCCAAACAGGCAACGCGACATCCCGCTGAAGGACCATGTCCTTGCCGAAAATCTGGGGTAACCGGACATCCGCTCGAACTGGCTCAGCGCTGAGAAGAAACATCCAGCCAAACACGGCGGCTACCATCCAACCGAATCGCCTGCTCGTCATCTTGAGGTCTCCTTGACAAGTTAGGGTGAAATGTCGTGAACCGGTTTCAAAACTTGAATTTTGTGACTGAAAAAGTGAATGAGCCGATCAATCCACCATCGCCGGGTTCGCCCTGGGGATTTTGAAACCGATTCATGGCTATTTTGCTATATATCGCTCCGTTTTGCTAGTGCTCTGTCTGGATTCAATCTTGGGGTAGCACCCTTCGTTGGTTTACCCATCTTTCGTCCCGGAGAGACGACCGATCCATTTGCCCACCAGTTCACTGGTGGGTAAGGTTTCTAGCATAATGTCTTCCAAGATCGCTGATTTGTGTAAAACAACGAGGGCGTTGCCCTAGGCCACAGAAAATTTCGCATTCGGCGAAATGCATTTTGAGTATGCAACCCAGTCCTAGAATGTTATATCGAATTGTGCCGTAGGACCCGGCCAGAGGGGCACTTGTGGACGCGTATTAGAAAGCGCATGCAATATGCAGCCCTAGCCAGAGTGCCCTTGAATCCGGACCAGATCGCGCCGTTTATGGAGGCTCACTATGGTGAAATCAGGTGATGAAGTCAACTTGCCACTGGAAGTGAACCAGACGGTGACTCCCATGGCAGGTGATGCCTCTTCCGACATTCGCGACTGGCTCGCGCAGGCCGTGGGAATGGGTGCCTCGGATTTGCATATCGTGACCGGGTATCGGCCCACGCTCCGTTTGCACGGGCGTTTGATGGAATTGCAGGTACCGGTCCTGGCCGACGGCGTGGTCCGAGCCGCTCTGATACCCCTTTGCCCCAAGAAGACATTGGCCCAATTCGAAAGCCAGAAAAACGCCGATTTTGCCCTATCCTTGACCATCAACGGCCAGGTCCGTCGTTTTCGTGTCAACTATTTCGTCAGCGGCCAGAATATCGGAGCCTGTTTCCGACTGATCGCCGCGGATATACCGGACTTCGAATGGGCAGGATTCCCGGCCGATCTGGCCGGCCGGCTGGCCCACTTCCGAAACGGCTTGATTCTGATCACCGGTGTCACCGGGGCTGGTAAAACCACGTCACTTGCGATGATCATCAACCTTCTCAATCAAGAAGGCGGTCACCGGATCATCACGGTCGAAGATCCCATTGAGTACATCTTCCCAAGAAATGCGAATTCCGTCGTGACTCAGCGGGAAGTAGGGCACGATGTCCAGTCTTTTGCCGACGGATTGAAATATGGCCTCCGCCAGGACCCGGATGTGATCCTCGTTGGTGAAATCCGGGATCGGGCCACCGCGCAAATGGCACTCTCTGCGGCAGAAACAGGCCATCTGGTCTTTTCCACATTGCATACCCGCGACGCGAAGGGCGCCATATCGCGCTATGTCGATCTGTTCCCTCAAAGTGTCCAGAACGAAATCCGATCGCAACTATCCATGGCCCTCCGTGCCGTGATCAGTCAACATCTGCTGCCAAGCCGGCAGGAAGGCGCGAAACGCGAATTGGCGCTGGAGATCATGTTCAACAATGCCCCAATCGCCAGCGGGATCCGGTTGGGACGGATTGAGAGTATTGATACGAATATCCAAACCGGCCGGGCCGATGGTATGATCACTTTGGACGAATCCGTCAAACGACTAATGAATACCGGCAAAATCAGCCACTCCACCGCCGAACACTTCGTGAGTGATAAGCGGATTCTCGCGCGTTGATCAGGAAATGCCATGAATACTCAAAAATATCGGCCTTGGATCGTTCTTGGATTTCTGATTGTTCCGACAACTGCCTCGGCCGAAGTCGGACCATTGAAACTGCAATACGACAGGCCGGCAGCGGAATGGGTCGAAGCATTGCCAATCGGGAATGGCCGCTTGGGAGCCATGGTCTTCGGCGGTACCGGCAGCGCTCGATTCCAATTCAACGACGACACCCTCTTCAGTGGCAAGCCCCACGATTATGCCCATCCGGGCGCCGTCAAGTATCTGCCCGTGCTGCGCCAATTGCTATTCGAAGGCAAACAAGAGGAAGCACACCAATTGGGAAACAAGGAATTCATGAGTATCAATACCCATGGCGACAACCGCCAGGAAGCCTACCAGCCTTTTGGCGATCTGGTCCTTGATTTCCCCGATCACGAACAATTCGATTCCTATCGCCGCGAACTGGATATCAATTCGGCGATTGCTTCAGAGGAATATGTTGCCAATGGCGTAACCTATCGGCGTGAATCGTTTGTTTCCTATCCGGACAATGCCATCGTGGTGCGAATTGAAGCGAACCGACCAGGTGCGATTACCTGCCGGGCATCGCTAAGCAGCCCGCACCGGGAAACCATCGTGCAGGGCGATGGGAACGATAGGCTGATCATGGCGGGCCGTGTCGAAAACGGGGAAACGCGATTCGAGGCACGGTTGATCGTCCGCGCCACCGCCGGATCGGTCCGGGTGACAGATTCCAATATCGAACTAGCAGACGCCGATGCCGCCACATGGATCCTTGTGGGCGCATCAAGTTTCGTGAATTTCCGTGATATCAGCGGTGATCCATCCACCCGAAATATCGAAACGCTCGACCGGATCCGAAAAAAAACCTATGACAAACTCCGCGCCGACCATGTTGCCGACTATCAAAAACTTTTTCACCGTGTGGTGCTCGACCTGGGGCACTCGGACCAGGAAAATCTGCCGACCGATACCCGTCTGGAACACTTCGGTCCGGAAGATCCTCAGTTGGCGGCACTATTCTTCCAATATGGCCGCTATCTGTTGATTGCATCGAGTCGTCCCGGGAGCCAGCCGGCCAACTTGCAAGGCATTTGGAACGAATCCAAAACGCCGCCGTGGGAAAGCAAGTGGACGATCAATATCAATACCCAGATGAATTACTGGCCGGCCGAGATGACCAATCTGTCCGAATGCCATGCGCCACTATTCAACGTTTTGAAGGATTTGTCACAGTCCGGCGCCAGGGTGGCCGAGGAACATTACGGTGCCCGCGGTTGGGTCGTGCACCACAATTTCGATTTATGGCGCGGTGCAGCGCCGATCAATAGCGCGGACCATGGAATTTGGGTCACAGGCGGCGCGTGGCTTTGCCAACATCTCTGGTGGCATTACCAATACACGGGCGACAGGGAATTCCTGGCAAATACCGCCTACCCCCTAATGCGCGACGCGGCCCTCTTCTTTGTTGATTATCTGGTTGAGGATCCCACCAGCGATGAAAAATGGCTGATCAGCGGGCCTAGCAACAGCCCGGAACGGGAAGGCCTGGTCATGGGACCTACGATGGATCACCAGATTATCCGCCACCTGTTGACCAGTACCGCCGAAGCGGCCAAGGAATTAGACATCGATCCGGAACTCCAGCAGCAGTTTTCGGGAATGGCGGCCCGGATCGCTCCGAACCAGATTGGCAGTCAAGGCCAGTTGAAAGAATGGCACTACATGGAATCACCCCATACGACGCACCGGCATGTATCCCATCTTTGGGGACTCCACCCGGGCAACGAAATCGATCCGCGGTCGACACCGGAACTGGCCGAGGCTTGCCGAGTCACCCTCCGGCTCCGCGGCGATGGAGGCACCGGCTGGTCCAAGGCGTGGAAGATCAACTTCTGGGCCAGATTGCTCGACGGCAATCATGCCTACAAGATGCTCGCCGAGGCCCTGCGCGGCAATACCTACCCGAATTTATTCGACGCCCATCCGCCATTCCAAATCGATGGAAACTTCGGCGCGACTGCCGGGATTGCGGAAATGCTCCTGCAATCGCACCTTGGTGAAATCCACCTGCTGCCCGCCCTACCATCCGCCTGGCCATCCGGGACCGTCCAGGGCCTCCGCGCTCGAGGTGGATTTGAAGTGGACATCCATTGGGCCGATGGTAAACTGGTCCACGCGAAAATCCAGTCCCTGCTCGGCAATCCGGCCAAAGTCCGTGTCGCCAATGAAAACAAGGTCCGGACATTTTCAACCGAGCGTGGAAAATCCGTTATTATTTCGGTTGCACATGGAGCACCCCCTTCTCCAAAGAGGTCGTGCAGCTTTTAACGTGTTACCGTATTTGAATTATCGATATCACCTCCCCGCTTGGAGGTCGTGCAGTTTTTAAGTTTCGACTCAAAAGGATTTTACAGACGAAATGACTCTCCCGCTCGCGGGAGAGTCGGGCCATATGGTCCGGAGAGGGTCTTGTTATTACGGCTCCTAAAAATATGAGTCCATTGTCAAAAACACTCGACCCGGCTGCTATCACGTCCGACCTTCCTGCAGGGTGGCTGGATGTTCTACACATCTAGCGTCCCGTAGGGACGCTTGATCATAGCCCACCAGTTTACTGGTGGGATAGGTTTTCTAATAGAAAATGAGTCCCGGAGGGACGACGGATCCTTATTTTTAGCGAATCCAACACAAATGCATTCGTCCCTACCGGACTCCGTTTTCGTTGGAACCAAGTACCCAGCGATGAATCGCTGGGCTATTTTCGGATGTCCCTCCGGGACACAATCCTACGGCAGGCTCTTCAACCATGGCAAACTTGTGTACTACAACTCCGTGAATTGGGGAAGTGATGTCGCTAATTCAAATACGACAACACGTTATAAACTGCACGACCTCCTTGCGGGGAGGTCGGCCGCGGTAGCGGCCGGGTGGGGTGGTTTTATCCAATGGGCTCGTGGTGTTGAGAATGATGGTAAAAAACCCTCTCCGGGCCACAGGGCCCGACTCTCCCGGAAGAAAGTGTAGAAATCGACTACCAACGTGGCGGTGGCTCCCAGCCGCCGCGCTGAAGCGATGGATCTCTCACAGACACTTGGCACACATGCTGCACATCGACTTGTGTAAAACAATGGGCTTACGGCGCGACCAAGTTCCAGATAACGAATCTATTCCACGCGCATCAAACTCGACGCTTCGCGCGACTCGACGATCCGCACATCGTCTCCATCTCGATAGACGACGATCGCCGCGGCGCCGGCCGTTTGATCGGCCAGTTGGATCCCTCGTTCGGCACCGAGAACGCAGATTGCCGATGCGAGGCCATCGGCCGTGGTGGCATCGGATCCGATGACCGTGACACTGCATGGGGTTGTGGTTCCGAGGCCGGTTCGAGGATCGATGATATGCGAATAGCGGGTACCATCGATCACGACATGTTGAAAGGCATCACCGGAGGTCGCCACGCCACAACGGGCGAGGATCAGGAACTGTTTCGGAGGCGTGTTTGGATCCAGCGGTGCGATACCAATCCTCCAGCCTTGCTTGCCCGGCGGCGGCTCGCCAATCGCCAGGTCCCCGCCCGCATCCACCAGTGCGGCAGCTATCCCGTGTTGCCGAAGAACCGCCAGGGCCTCGTCGGCAGCGTAGCCCTTGGCAATGCCACCGAGATCCAACCGCATGTTCGGTTGGGTCAATTCCACGGTTTTGTGTTCACTGTCCAATCGCATGAATTCGAATCCAACGGCCTTGATGGCCCGGGCGAGCCGGGATTCGGACGGCATCTTGCCGGTCCGCCGGGCGTGCCGCCAAAGTCGAATGGCCGGGCCCGCCGTCACGTCGAACGCGCCATCGGTACGCTGGGATAAGTCCCGGCTTCGGCTAAGCATTCGCCACAGGTCCTCACTGACCGGGACGGCCTGGCCCTGGCCCGACGTCCGGCTCAGCCGGCTCAGTTCGCTATCCAGCCGGTAGTCGCTGAGCCGATCGTCGAGCTCCTTCACTCGGGCAAAGGCCGCCGCCGCGGCCCGGTCCGCGTCGGCCTCCGAGCCGGCATGGAATCGCAGCGTGATCCGGGTCCCCATGTGGATTTCGATCCGCTCATAGCGTTCGAGGTCGCCCGTGACGCCCGCGGACGGCGACCAGACCATCAATAAAACCAGTGCAACATAGCTGGATCTGAATGGCTGATTCAATATTTCTGGCTTTCCAATCGTTTCAATAATGTCAGAAATCAGATAAATAATAGAGCATGCAGGTTGCCATCGAGGCCATTCATCGGCCAGATCCTGGTTGACAGGCCCTCGATTGGTTACAATCTTGGGAAATCGAGCTGTCACCTGACCCATCCGGTATCCCGACAAGATCCAAATGGGATGGTTCTCGTGCCAATCCATTCTCCAATCCCCCCCCACCTGAGGCAAGTCAAGATGTCCCACCACGATCTGAAGCATCCGTCTTCATCACCCACACGTCGCCAATTCATGAAAACCACATCCGCACTCGCCGCGGCGGGAACACTCGCCGGCGGATTGCATATCGCGCGAGCCGCCTATGCCGGCGGCGATGATGAAATCAAGGTCGTTCTCATCGGATGCGGAGGCCGCGGCACGGGCGCCATCTCGCAGATCATGAACACCAAAGGGAACGTGAAACTGGTCGCCGTCCAAGACGCGTTTACCAACCGAGCGCAAGGTGCGGTGAAGAGTCTGACCCAACAGGATAAGACCAAGGTCGATGTGCCAGAAGAACGGATCTTCGGTGGAATCGAGACCTATAAGCAGGCGATCGATGTCGACTGCGATTTGGTCGTTATCGCTACCCCGCCGGGCTTCAAGCCACAGCAGTTCGAATACGCCGTGGGCAAAGGCCGCCATATCTTCATGGAGAAACCGGTCGCTGTCGATGCCCCGGGCGTGCGGCGTGTGTTGGCTGCGGTGGAAGAATCGAAAAAGAAAAACTTGATGGTCGGCATCGGTCTGCAGCGGCGGCACGAACGGTGCTATATCGAGACCGTGAAACGGCTGCACGACGGCGCGGTCGGCGATATCATCTGCCAACGTGTCTATTGGAATGGCGAAGGGATCTGGTATCGCAACCGGAGACCCGGCATGACCGAAATGGAGTTTCAAGTCAACAACTGGTACCACTTCAATTGGGTCTGCGGCGATCAGATCTGCGAGCAGCACATCCACAACCTGGACGTGGGATGTTGGGTCAAAGGCGAATACCCCGTCATGTGCAACGGCATGGGTGGCGGTGAGCAACGGATGGGCGGCGACCGCACGAAGAGCCAGATTTTCGACCACACGTTCTGCGAATTCACATTTGCCGACGGTACCAAGATGTTTAGCCAGGGCCGCCATCTAGATGGTGGCTGGAGCAACGTCAGCGAGGCAGTGCACGGCAGCAAGGGCATCTCGGATCCCAACGGTTGGATCAAAGGCGAGGAAGAATGGCATTTCACGGGCGATAATCCGGGTGGCCATCAACAGGAACAACACGACCTGATCGAAGGCTTGATGGCCGGAAAGATCTATAACGAAGGTGAGATCGGCGCCCTGTCGACGTTCACGGCGATCCTCGGTCGCGAAGCCTGCTATTCGGCCAAAGAGAT
>JAFGFZ010000028.1 GCA_016930815.1 Pirellulales bacterium
CCAGTTGTCGTCGAGGCCGTCATCTTTGGCAAGCAATAAAAGAGCCACACTTCGAGTATTCTCTTTGTCACTCCAAAAAGCGATGCCGTCGACCGAGAGAATATCAGCAGGATTCAGACTCGACGCATCCCACAGAGTATAGGCCTTACGAGCATTGTTTTCAGTGCTCTGCCCTATGGACAGATTTCCCGCTGTGCCGTAGTTTTCATCCGCTCGGTTGTATCGGATATAGGAATCCTCCACAGGGTTCAGGTCCACTAGAGCGGCCGACACATTGGCTCCAACGAAACAGACCATTGCCAGGCTCAAAACGAATCTGATTTTCATTAGTCTCTAGCTCCTCAGCACTCGTCAGTTCGTGCCCCCGTCTTCATCACTCCACTGCATGCCACGCGTCTGGACGCCCAGACCCTCCATGCGGGGATTTGATGATCATGAAAGACGCGGCGTCCAGACGCAACGATGTCGCTCTTAATTGCCTTGATTACCTTTCAGGATAATCAAAGTGACCCGTCGTGTTGTCATAAACAATTGGCATCGTCCGTATTTTCCTTGGCTTTTTCGCTACCGATGTGTCAAGGTGCTGAAGATGCGAGAAAAGGTCCCAGTGAGGGTCATAATCCGCATATTTCATCAATTCATTTGACAATAGGTCGCTCTGCCACACGATGTGAAGTCCCACATCGTCTGGCAGATCGACCCGTTCACGTTCGTTCTCAAGCGGCAGAATCACCTGGTCTAGTTGGTGGCATTCGTGGATGATCAAAGCTGCTTTATTGTTTCTTATGGGCTGGAGTCGTCGTTTACAGGATGGGTGTGAAGGCTCGTTGTCTGACCTTTTGTTGCCATATTTTTGGCGTTCATGGGCAAAGCGATTACCGTCGTTGAGTGGACAGCTGCGGTGCGGCAATTCCCAAGATCCATGCCATGGCAGAGCCAATGATCATTGTGGACGGCTCTGGCACTGCCGTGCTTCTCGTGCCGGCGACGCTGCCATATTGGGCCTGCCGGATCAGGAAATCGTCGCCGTCGGTGTCCTGGTCACCGTCGGCATCGCCTCCGATCGTGACTCCAAAGCTGGCCTGCCACACTAGGAAATCGTCGCCATCGACGTCGCCGTCGGCGTCGAAGTCCGCAGCATACCTGACGCGCAGTGTGACGGACGAAACGTTCTGAATCATTTCGAATAACAAACCGTCGTCCAGAGCAGGCAGCGCTATCGATTCAAAGTTGCCTACGAAGGCACCGAACTCGATCAGGTCGAACGTATCGCCAGCCACTGGCGACGGGGCGCCTTCGGTGAATGATACGACGAGGGTTCCACCGGCGTTGAGGGCACCGAAGACGCTCAGATGATCGTGGTCGTCCGTGTCAAATAGGTCCATCTCCAACGTGGCGCCAGGATCAAGTGTGAAGTCGCCCTCGACCGTAAGGGTCCGTGCTTCGAGTGGATCCGCGGTTGGGATATCGGTTGTCAGAGAGAACGAAGTAATCATGCCCGTCAGATCGGCGGTATTCGAGTTGGCGATGCCGACGGAGGTGATCGCCTCGTCGAGCAAGACTTCAGTGGCGCGGATCGTCTGGAAGCCGCCGCCGGTGTCCGCTTCCATCGTTACCGTCCAGTTGCCAGCGCCGCCGGTCGTGTCCAGGGTCAGACGGATCGCGATATCCCCGCCGCCCATGTTGGCATCCACAAGCCATTCACGGCCGCTGGCTAGACCGCTATTCGGTTCGACATCCGTATCTCCCAGGAAGGTCTGGTTCGCATTCGTGGAAGCATCCCCTCGATACAGGGCCCACGCCAAGCCCTCTGGTGTTCCAGTGATGAACCGGGCATTGCTACTGTTGTCCGTCGACTGACCGCTTGCGAATCCGAGAGCGAACCAGTCGGTGTCACCGAAAACGTTTTGAATCGATGTCTCCGGCCTGTAGGTTGAACCATCGATCGGCGTGAATGCCAGTGTGGCGGATCCACCGGCAGTGCCGTTCACGCTGTCGCCGTTGTTTTCAAAGGTCGCCGCCGCAACCCAGGCGGAACCATCGAAGGACGTGTCCGGTGTCGTACCATTGAGCGGCACACCCCCCACGCCGTTCAGGTCGTCCGAATAGAAGGTCTGCGGTCCACCCGTTGCCACGCCGACGCCGCCGATCGACAGCGTTCCGTTGATGATCACGTCGCCTGTCGATGCGGAATGCACCTCCAAACGAGCACCGCTGGCGATGGTCGTGGCGCCGGCATAGTTGTTGCCCGCGTTCTTCAACTGCACCGTGCCAGAATGGACATGGACCGGCCCGAATCCTGTGATGCCGCCACTGCCAGTCACTATGTACGTCGAACCGCCGCCGCCATCAAAGGTAACGCTGCCAGGGACAACATGCGTGTTGATTGTGACGTTCTTATTAGCAACGTTCCCGAACGTCACGTTGTCCAGCTGCTTGAATCGCGGGCCACCGGTGCCAGTCCAGTTGCCGGTGGTGTCCACATCCCAGGCGTTCCCCGCCGTGCCAGCCCAGTTTAGATTCGCGGAAGTATCGGAAACGTTTAAAACGACGTTGTTGACCGAGTTAGCAACGCTCGCCGTCTGCCGGATGTCGGCCGTGATGTCGTTGCCCTGCGCATCAAAGATCTTGATCCTGTACGTGCTGTTGCTAGCCGATCCAATGACGGAAAGGCTGTTCGCCTGCACCAGCGCATAGTCTCCCGGCGAAAGCGTTCCTTCCACGGGCATGACATTCAGATGAATCACATCACTTGCGCTGGCAGCGTTAATCGTTGCCGTTCCATTGACGAGCAACCGATCGCTGTCGCCGGCCATCGTCGTGTCGCCAAGCTCGTAGTTCCACGCGCCCGTGACGGTTTGGCCAAATGTTGAATACGAAAAGTTTCCATGCACTGTCAGCGTACCGACGCTATCGCCTGGTGAGATTGACGATGCGTTCGCTACTATCGGGCATGGTGATGTCACCTGTGAGTGTGATCGTGCCCGATTGCGAATCGATGTTGTATTGGTTGCCACCCGTTGTGCCGACGATTGGACCGTTCCGCTGGCTGGTTCCCGTGTTGGTGAGGTGGGGGGCCGTCACGCCCGGTTGCCGCCCGCTGATTTGGAGCCGCTCGTTGGTCACGTTGACTCCCGCTAATTCAAGTGAACCTTCTTCGAAAGCGCCGCCGACCGATGTGCCGGTGGCAGCCGTGCCGTCTGCCGTACCCAGGGCATCGGCATCGGTAATGCTCAGCCTCCCGCCACCAATACTCACGGTACCAGTGAAGACGAAACTGCATAACTTGGGTTTGGGTATCGCGCCGAAGGACTCGGTCCGCCGGAATAATGAGAATAGGATCCCGAGAATATAGGCTACGACACGATTGCATCACGGCGGAAGAAAATAGCCATCATCCCCGACATTAGCATGAACCATGCCGCTGGCTCGGGCACCGAAGTTGAGACTGTTGTTCGCGAGATGTCTGTGCCGAAGTAAGCTTTCCAGTTGGCCAGATCAAAAGCACTCATAGGATTCGGCGACTCGCCGCGTTGCCAAATCAGAAAATCATTTCCGTCAACATCGCCATCCAGATCGAAGTCCCCGGCCAGAGAGACTAATAGCCGCACGCCCGTCGTCTGGTAGTCGACAAACCACTGCAAGCCGTCGCTAAGCGATGGGAACGACTGGGTATCAAATGTGCCATTCATGGCTGAAGACGTCAGAATGTCAAACGTGTTGCCCCATGATGGGATGAAGTTATCACCGATCTGGATTTCGAGCGTGCCCGAAAGAGTCGCCATGCCAGTGATAAGCAGGCGGTCGTATTGCAGAGGATCCGTACCGCAGAGCTCGATTTCCAAGAGGGCCGAGCCTCCTTGCATGTAATCGCCGATGACTTCGGTCAGTCCAGGTGAAGTACCTGGCACCAGGTTACCCGAGGGATTGCTGAGGTTCCCTATGAACGTTCCGACGGTAAGTGTGCCGCCTGTCCAGTTGAATCTGCCATGAGGATCGTTGATCGTACCCGCATAAACCATCCCTCTTGAGAAATCCATTCGGCCAGTTTGGTCGATCATCAAGGAATCCTGAATATCGATTGATAAGAGTGCTCCCGTTGTAGATGAAAAGATGGCCGCCGCCCGAGCCACTGCCGTTGGATTCGCTCACGTTGAGTCCATCCTCTGTGCCACTGCTGCGCGCGACATCGCCGACATATACCGTGCCACCCTCGGAGATCGTAAGATATCCGACACCACTATCGGATAAACGCCCTAATGAAAGGTCGCTGGTGTTTTCTCACACCGATCCATCGCCGGTGACCGCTACTGTCCCAGTGGCAGCCCAGGCGATGTAGCCATCGGTATTGGAAATGCATCCACCCCCTTGGATGCTTAGTGTACCTGAACCGTCCACACCGACAGCTAAGGTTTCGGTATTTGTCCAGGTCGAACCGTTCCCGTCGATGGTTGCCGTTCCGATGCCTCCCGAGTTGAAGCCAAGCGAACCGTAAGTACCCAAGACGCTCCCGCCGTTTAGAATCGATAAGCTACCGAGGCCCGATAAACCGACAGAAAGTCCTCCACTATTCGTCCATGTTGCATCGGCGCCATCGACTATGGCCCAGCCGAATTCCCCCCTGTCGTCACCCACAACCGCTTCCCCAGAATTCGTCAGAGTGCTCCCGTTGTAGACGTACAGATGGCCACCAGCCAAACCGCTGCTGTCCAGGTCGCTGACGGTTAGGTAACTGGCCAGCCCTCCACTGCGCGCTGCACCTCCGACGTAGATTGTGCCATGGTCGGTAATAGTCAAATGTCCAATACCGCTATCGGACAAACGCCCCAATGAGAGATCGCGAGTGTTCTTCCATATTGATCCACTGCCCGTGACCGTGACCGTCCCGATGGCGCCGGCGCTGGTACCGATCCAGCCTGTGAGATCAGAAACGCTTCCGCCGTTTTGGACGGTTAACATGCCAGAGCCCTTCGGGCCGATATAGAGTCCTCCACCGTTGGTCCACG
>JAFGFZ010000218.1 GCA_016930815.1 Pirellulales bacterium
CGGTGTCGTGGACCAGTTCAGAATAGGCCCCCTGGTCTGGCAAGACGACTGGAACACCATTCGCCCACGCTTCAAGGACCGGAAGCCCTTTGCTTTCCCGGCACTGGGATGGAATGCTCATCACATCCAACGACTGTAGAAATGCAATCTTGGCCGCTCGATCCAATGCACCGACGTATCGGAAACGGTTGGCCAATCCCCATGTTTCAAATTGCGACTGGATCCTCCTCAAATATGACAGGTCGGTTTCCGCCAGATATCCGGCCACCGAGAGACGGATCATGGGCAATTTTTCTTCTTCCGCGAGGATCCGGCATGCTTCGGCAAGCTGGTGCAAACCCTTCTCTGGGCAGACTCGCGACAAAAAACCAATCTCAACGGCCGGCGTGCCGGTTTGCCGGGATGGAACCACCTTCGATCGCATGCGGTGCCCTGACAAGTTCAAGCCGGGTAGGATCACCTGGATGCGATCACGTGATACGGAAAGATAATTCGCCATGAATTCCGCGTAGGAATCATTCATGGCTGTCAAACCGGCCAGATCACAGGCTCGGCTCCGGAGCACGGATCGAGCCTGCGTATAGTATGGCTCGGGGAGCTTCTCTAAAAAAACATCTTCTCCGGAAAGTGACGAGACCACGGGAACTTTCAAGGCCGTGGAAAGTTGTCTGGCCATTCCCACTAGCATCCCATTGGAAAGATGAACCAGATCCGGCTGTACCTCATGGAGAAGCCAATGGACCAGTTTCCGAAGTTCCTTCCGCTGCCGACCCTCCTCACCAAGCAACATGGAGACTGTCATTGAGCCGAGACGTTCCGGGCGAGTCGTTCCAGCACGTCGCCCGAGCCAATGGAGTAAGGGGGAGGAGTCCAGGAATCGATCGAAGAACCAGGGCGTGTGGCGAAACGGAGCGAAATGCTGCTGGAGGTATGTGTTGATGCCACCATAGGCAACTCGCGGATGACTGATATCTTCGTCGTCCGTTTTCAGGGGCGTGTAAACAGGCACCAGAAGAATATCCTGGCCGGCGTCCCGGAGGGCCGATGCCAGCGTACTCCCATGCAGACAGCTGCCGCAGTACATGTTCCCGGCCCCGGCGAGCAAGTGGACGATTCTCATCGAAGATCACTTGGATACTTCAATATTGAGGAGGTGTCTTGAATGCTTTTCACGGATACCGCAGTCTATTCTTCTTCTTTTTGATACTGCAGTAATTCCCTGATGGCCTGGGGCAGTTTCGGGTCAGCGATGCCTGTTACACCGCGGCCTTCTTCCATCTTTCCGTCAACTCCAAGCATGACCGCCTCGCAATCGGGCTCCCAGAAGCGATTTTTATCTTCATCCGTCATCGGAATGAGCGGCCGCATGATCCGGAATCCCAGGTAGCGGGTCCACGCTTCGGTGAACCACCAGGGACTCTTCGGTATTTGTGGATCCTGTTCCCTCCAATTCCTGCCTTCCGGATCGGACCAATCCACCTCCGAGCGAATACGTTTTGCACTACGGCACCATTCAGGATCGTCGGCCCAACTGCCTCCTCGGATAACCCGCGGGAACTCGTCGGTGGGCCACGCCACGGCATCCGAAGCGGAGACGGTTTTTCCCGAGAATTTCGAATAATGATCGGCCACATACTGGTCGAGCACCCATTCCGCGACGTTTCCGTGCATGTCGTGAATACCCCAAGCATTCGGTTTCTTCGTCCCCACGAACTGCATCTGGTCGTCCGAATTATCGAAGTACCAGGCATAATCGTCGATCTCTTCCGGATCGTCTCCAAAACAGTATGCCGTCGTGCTGCCGGCCCGGGCGGCATATTCCCATTCGGCTTCGGTCGGCAAGCGGTAGGTACACCCAGTCAATCCGCTAAGCCACTTGGTGTACTGCTTCGCCGCGTATTGGGTCATCGTGACGGCCGGTTGTTTTGGATCGTCACCCAGATCGTAGGCAAAATCAGGTTCGTAGAGCGGTGTTGGCGATGTAAATGCGTCGGCAATGGACGGCATGCGTTGCGAATGATCCAGCAATGTGGGATATGGTCGAACTCGGCTGGCCAGCTCCTCTTGCTTTTTTCTCCCATCGTCATCTTGATATTCGTATGTCAAAAAATCCCGGAGGACACTAATTGATTTCATAGGTTCATACATGTCCATATACGCATGGAATTCAGCCCATGTAATCTCGCATTTCGCCATCCAGAATGGCGGAACTTCGACCGTGAACCTAGGCCCTTCATCGTCTTCCCGACTTTCCTCGGTATCCGGACTGCCCATAAGAAATGTCCCACCTGGAACCGGAATCATCTGGAATGTTACTTCCGTACCCGGAATTGTTTCTTTGTAAGGGACCATGTAGCCTTGGGGCGTTTCGACAGACGGCCCTTCGGACGGTTTCTCTTTCGATAAGCCGATCGGAAGGGGATCAGCCGATGCGCCGTTCTCAGGTTCGGAACGAAGTGCCGATGGACTGGATCGCGCGACGGCTTGGGATCCCGCCGGCTCGTTGGTTGCCTCTGTTCCATCCGGTGCCACTGTCTCGTCCGGTGCCACTGTCTCGTCCGTTGCCTCTGGCGCGTCCGATGCCATTGGCTCGTCCGGTGCCGACAGTGCATCAGCAGCAGCTATCGGTTCGTTAGTGCGCGAGGTCCGCAGTACTGGCTTATCCGAGGTCCCATTCTGCCGGGGCTCATGACAACCACTGGAAATGGCCAGGACTGCCATGATTGCGATCCAATGGAAACAGAACGGAGGGAACTGATGGGACGAATGCATGATTGCCCTTTTGTGAAAGAAATGGAAAAATAGGGGACCGCGGCATGAGGCGGGAGTTTGCCCACCAGGGAGCCTTCCATCCGAAGATTATAGAGGCCGGAAGGATATCCATGGGCCGCATTATTGCGGCTGGAGCCGTCTCGGGCAAGCATCCTTTCACCCATAGAAAACGAGCCCTATCGTGACCATCTGTACAATCCTGACCATTTTGACCATTTTATGGCCCCCCGCTGCGTCTGTCATTATGATAGAAGATGAGGCACGGCCGGATGGCCGAGGGACAGAATATTTTATCGATGGTTGCGCAACCAATGAACCCAGGTTGATGCCTTGGATACGCAAAACACCGGGCTCCCGATGGTCGCCCTGGTTCACTGTTGGCGCAAGGATAAATAGGATGCGAGATAGTCGCATAGGAGTTGATATGCAACAAGGCAACCGCAAGAAAAAAGTAGCTCGCCGTTCCCTGTGTATCGAGCCGCTGGAACCGCGGATTGTCCTGTCAACCTCAGGTCTCGTGGAGGTAGGTCAACAGCCGGTTGGCGCTTTATCGGGTCATATTGTCTACACCCACGCCGGGCATGGCTGGACGGCCAACAATTCGGGTGATGGATCTTGGACTACCCAGCGGGGCGAATGGCATGAGATCGTCGAAGACTTGGGCAACCAGGACCAGATGACATTCCTTGCCGATTATCTCTTCCGCGCCGGGGCGACGGTTGTCCCGCTCCGTCCCGTTGGACATCAGACGAATGAAGTCGTCCTGGACAATGATGACCCGGGCGTGACTTTTTCTGGTGCCTGGAGTCATAGCACGGGTTCCGTCTATTTCGGTAGTGCCGGCGATACCCCATATCGCTACGCCAGCACGAGTGTCACGGAAACCGCATACGCCCGATATCAGCCGGACCTACCCGAAGCCGGCTTCTATCCGGTATATGCCTGGACTCGCTCTGGGAGCGATCGGGCATCCGATCAGCTCTATCGGATCCATCACACGGGCGGCACAACCGAAGTCACAGTCAACCACCGACTCGTTGGCAACGGATTGGTCTACCTTGGAACGTATTATTTCAACGCCGGTTCCGAAGGATATGTTGATATCAGCAACCGAAGCAATGATTCCGAAAAGATTGTTGTTGCCGACATGATCCGGTTCGGGAATGGCATGGGGGACATCGATCGTGGCGGCGGCGTCAGCGGCAAGCCTCGGGAAGACGAGGCTGGGCTTTATTGGGTCATGTGGCACGTGAATCACTCGCAAGGAATCTCCGAGAGCGAATACCGGTCCAGTAGCGACGACCGAACGGCGACCGTCTCCTTATCTCCCCGATACGCCGAATACATGAACCGCTCTTCCGAAGGTTCCCTCTCCGACCGCGTCTTTGTCAGTTTCCACTCCAACGGAGCTACCGGGGATGCACGTGGGGTTTTCGCATTATACAATGGCAATAACGATCCCTCGACGGCCACACCGAACCAATACCTGCTCGCGAATCTGCTCGGCCGTGAAGTCAACGACGATCTAGTGGCCCAGAACGGCCAATTTGAACACGATTGGTATAACCGCAGCGTTGTCACACTCGATCGGTCCGATATCGAGTTCGGCGAAATCAACAATGTCTACATCGATAACGAATTCGACGCGACAATTGTCGAAACGGGATTCCATGATAATCAAGAAGATGCCGAAATGCTTCGCGATCCGCGGGTCCGCGACGCGCTCGCCCGGGCAACCTATCAAGGAATCGTCCGTTACTTCAATCAAGTCGATGGCGGCGCCACGCCGGTGATCATGTTGCCAGGGCAGGTAGCGGATGCCCGTGCCCAATCCACCGATCGCGGAAGCGTCACCGTCGCATGGACTCCACCGGCAGTCAATGCCTACAACGGAGATGCCCCGACTGGCTATCGGATCTACATGTCCCTGGACGGATACGGCTTTGATGGCGGCACCTTCGTTCCGGGTGGCGGGACCACGACATATACGTTCACGGACCTCGACCCGGACGCCGGCGTGCACTACTTTCGTGTCGTCGCCATCAATGATGGTGGCGAATCGAAACCGTCCGAAGTGGTCGCAGCGCTTCCGAATTCCGTCACCGCCAATATCTTGATCGTGAATGGATTCGACCGCCTGGAACGGACACTCAATCCACGCGAATCCTATTTCAGCGGCACGATCGACCGTGTCCGGCTTCGGCAGAGTAATTCCTTCGATTATGTCGTCCCCATGGCCGAGGCGATGGAAGCCTATTCGTCCGACCTGGCCATCGATTCGACCTCGAACGATGCCGTCATTCATGGCCATGTCAAGCTAACGGACTACGATCACGTCTTTTGGATTCTCGGCGAGGAGTCGACTGCTGACAGAACATTGGATGCGGTGGAACAAAATCTCGTCACGGCTTTTTTGCAGGGCGGCGGGAATCTGTTCGTCTCCGGCTCCGAAATTGGATGGGACCTGGATTCCAAGGACAATGGCCGCGTTTTTTATGAAAACCAACTGCATGCCAACTTTGTCGCGGACGATGCCAATACATACAACGTCACGGGATCGTCAAGCGGGATCTTTCATGATCTCTCTTTTTCGTTTGACAACGGTTCCATCTTCTACAACGTCGATTCTCCGGACCGAATCGAACCGCTCGGCGGCGCTATCACGGCAGCCAGTTATAGCGGCGGGACCGGCGGGACCGCCGCGATCCAATTTGATGGCGGTGACTCGGCTGGGAATCTCGTCCTGCTCGCGTTCCCGTTTGAAACCATCACCAATCCGGCATCGCGCCATGCGGTCCTTGCCCGCGTCCTTGAATTTTTCGAAATTACCGAGTCTGTAGGTGGTATCGAAATCATTCTCGATAACGACTCCGGGGCACCTGAGTATATGGATATGGGCTCGTGGACGATCAGCACGTCGACCGGCTACAACGGCGGATCCTATCGATTCACGACGGACGATCTGGCCACCGCCACATGGGCCAGCGATCTACCCTACGCCGGTTCCGCCAAGGTCTTCGTGTTCTACCGGGCAGCTAGCAACCGCATGACGAATACCCAGTACATTGTGGCAACGGCGACCGGTGACAAAACAGTCTACATCAACCAACAAGAGAATAGCCTCACCTGGGTGCAGCTCGGATCGTTCGACTTCGAAGCCGGGCCGGCAAGTGTCACCGTGAATGCAGCCGCAAGCTACGGCGGCAGCGTGATCATCGCGGATGCCGTCCGGTTCGTCCTAAAACCAGACGATCTAGCTGCGGATTTCGATCACGATCATGATGTGGACGGGAATGACCTCAGCCTATGGCAAGACGGTTTTGGCACGATCACCGGTGCGACCCAAAACGATGGCGATAGCGATGCCGACGGGGATGTGGATGGCAACGATTTTTTGACCTGGCAACAACAGTTTTATGCCGTACCAGCCACTGGTGGCTCCGGAGCCATTGGCTCGGAAACCGGTGGGACCGCCATCGCTGGATCTGCAGCACCAATACCAGTATTCGAACCGGTCGTGACTCGATCCCAGATCACCAAATCGACCATCGCTGGATCAGCCGGTAAGGCGGCCGCCGGAAGATTGGAACCAAGCCGTGTTCTCTCTTTGCCGCGACCAGATGCTTCGTTGACTGTCCTGGCAAGTTCGGGTCCCGTATCCACGAATCGCGATTTCTTGAAATCAAAAGACAATTGCCATGCCATCGATCCTCGAACGAACCGAATTCCAGACGTTCGAACAATAGCATCCTTTTCGGACGAGCAGGGGAGGGCAGGGGATTCGCAAGATTCATTCGATGCCAAGCAGCAAAACTCCGACCCTGGAATCCAAATCCGCAAACACGGCAATCAAGGTGTCCAGGATCTACTCTTCAGCCGACTTGGGCACGATCATCGACTCCAACACATGCGGCTAGGTTTCATGCTGCCGGAAACATTGCTGAAGTTCACACCCTGGTAGGATTTCGAAAAAATCGGCACCAGCCTGGAAAGATTCTTGTTCGCCGGTGTCTTCTTGATAGAGCAGCCTGGGAAGGGAAAAAAGCCGTTTTGAGTACCTGGGGTTGGAGAGATCGCGTGGAAGCGGACCGATTGGCCGGACTTGTCGATGCCCATGCGGCAGCACTTGAGTTGTTCGCCGCGCGGTGGACATCCTGGCCCCAGGATTGCGTCCAGGAAGCGTTCATCGAATTGGCCCGCCAACCGGAGGAACCACACAGTGTTTCTGCATGGCTCTTCCGCGTCGTCCGGAATCGAGCGCTGAACGCCGCACGATTCGAACAACGCCGGCGGCAACGTGAGCAGACCGCCGCTCGGCTGCGGCCGGTGTCTGGACATCCCTGCTACGGGGACTCGTTGGATGCCACCGATGCGTGCCGAGCCTTGGAGACGCTCGATCCGAGTTCTTATGAAATCATCGTCCTACGTATTTGGGGTCAATTATCGTTTCCAGAAATTTCCGAAGTCCTGGGTTGTTCAATTTCCAGTGCCCATCGCCGCTATGGCCGGGCACTTGAGGAACTACGCCGTATCTTGGAGCTATCATCATGCCCAACGAAGATCAATTCCCCCAAGAACTGATTGATCTTGAGCGTTCTCTTGCCGGACTCGAGCCGGCACCAAGCCGTATCAACCGCGACCGGCTGATGTTCGCCGCGGGGGTTGCATCCGGGATAGAACGTGTTGGCACGGAAGATGACTCTGGCCACAAAAAAAGAGCGATATTGGCCGCACTCCAGAGGAGCCTTCGAAGCCGTTCGCAAGGCCTATCAACATACCGGATTCCCAGTTGGCCGATTGCCACAGCAGCCTCCCTCCTGATCGCCTGCCTGTTCGCGGTTCTCTACGCGATCGAATCCAACCGCGGGCCCGTGACCGTGCGGGAAGTGGTCTATGTCGATCGCCCCATTTCAGCACCCGATTCCGTCATGGCATCGCATCACCATACTCCCGATTCCAAAACGATGACTGGCGATTTTGAATCCAACCTTCAATACTCGGTATTGCTTCAACCGGTCTTTCCTTTCGGGGCATGGAAACCACAACTGCCCAGCTACATAGCACTCCGCCAACTGGCCATTACGCAAGGCATCGATGCCCTCCCACAACGGGAATACACGGGCGAGACCGGTCCACAGACTTCACCACGCACCGCATTCGAGCTGCTCAAGGAGTTTTTACCATCGCGCTCCAGCGGATTGAAAACGTCTGACAAGCCATTATTGCCTGAATCCATTTACAATCAATTAGGAGACACGATATGAGACCGTTCTTATTCTTGGTGATATTCTTCTCCATGATCGCAACGGCAGCTGGCCATGTCACTGTCATCGAGGACGAGAAGAACGAGCTGATAACCTATCGAATGACAGTTTCAACCGCGTCTGAGCCTGATCCGGCGTTTCGATATCGGTTGCTGAAACATGAAGATGTCCGCAAGGACGGCAACGCAGCTCCGTTTTACTACCGAGCACAAATGGACCTAGATCAGACAGCGAAAAGTGTCCGGGAAAAGTATGGCGAGGAATACGATACCTGGTACGGTCATGAGGTCCCTCTTGCCGATCTCCCAAAAGACAAGGTTCGCAAGGCGCTCGAGCCGTACCATGGGAGCATCATGACCAGCCTCAGAGAAGCCACATCACGTCGATACTGCGACTGGGGTTGGGAATTGGAACACTTCATGGGCGTGGAGACCATCGCGTTCCTTCTCCCCGAAATTCAAAGGGCACGCGATCTGAGCCGGATGCTCGCCCTGCAGACACGATTTGCCTTGGCCGAGGGCCGTTATGAAGATGCCATTGAGTTCATCCAGATGAACTATCAGCTCGGCCAGGATGTCGTGACCGAACCGCTCCTGGTAAGTGGCCTTGTCGGTATCGCGATCACGGGGATTACCAACGCAGGAATTCTTGAACTCATGGCCGAACCTGATGCGCCGAACCTCTATTGGGCACTCGCTGAACTTCCGGATCCAATGATCCATTTACGGCCTGCCGTCCGGTTTGAACTCGGAATCGGCCCGCGTGTGTTCCCCATACTCCAGGATGCTGAATCAAAGAACTTAACCACGGATCAGTGGGCAGTGAAAATCGGTGAAACCTTTGCCACCCTGTTCGGCGAGGTCAATGCTCTCGCCCATGGCGAAACAGATCGCGTCGGGATTGACGAGGGGCCTCTTAAACATTTTTCACCGCAAGTCATCGGCCGCCTCCAAGGGCTTGGTTTAAGCATGCTGACGTATACGACCGCAAAGAAGGCGTTGATCGAATGCGGGATGACTCCGGATCAGGTCGAGGCGATGCCGGTTGGGCAGGTGATCGCAATCCAAGCATCGCGAGCCTATCAGCATACTGCCCAAGAATATGAAAAAAACTGGTATATGCCATTCGATGCTGCCAGACAGCGCCAGAGTCTGATACAAAAGGAGCTCCAAAAGGAAGGATACCTGGGGCCTAAACCATTCAAAGAAATCATCCCAGTCGCCACCATGCTATTACCAGCCATCCAAGCCTGCCGAACGGCCCAAGAACGGATCCGCCGTGATGTGGCTGCGATGCGGGTGCTTGAGGCTCTTCGGATGCACGCCTCGTCCACCGGCAAGCTGCCCACCTCGTTGGCCGATGTGACCATGGTGCCGGTACCCCTCAATCCAGCCACCAATAAGGCATTTGACTACAAGCTCGACGGAGAAACAGGAGTTATGGACCTGCCATCCTCCGAAGGATTTCCCGGATTCCATCGCCGATTTGAAATTACGCTTCGAAAGTAGATTCGGTTTGAAAAAGACCAAATGTCAAAATCCGAATGACGAACCAATGCTTAATGGTCGTTAAGAAGGTTGGTAAGAAAGTCGTTGATCGCTCCGCGATCAAAACGAGATATTGATTGGTCGCTCTGCGATGATCATAGCAATCTGTAATATCGCATGACTCATGTTCTGTAACGGTTTTCCGGCAGTAACAGGTATGTGTGAAAATTCTTAACAATGCAAAGATAGTATTACTTTTTCATGGCGTTTGGTTCGCAGGAGCGAACCACGACCTTCATTCCAGTGGAGATTAAAGCGATGTTCTGTTCATTACGCAAAATAATTGTTTTTTCTGCGATCAATGTCGCGATTTCAGCCACCTTGCATGCCGGTGACCCTAACCGACTCATGGCACCGATCGCACCTTTCCTCGACGAACAAGCGATTCTGGTCGCCCATGTTGATTTGACTCAGATCGATCCCGACGCGGTCGTCGCAAATGTACTGAAGCTAGTCCCCTTGAAAGAATCTGATATCGCGGAACTTAAAAAACAGGCAGGAATCGCTAAAAACATGCTCGATGCTTTTATCAAAGCGGGAGGGCGTGAAATATTTTCCGTTTTTTCATTGGCTGATTTAAGCAATCTCGGCCACGAGCCGCCAGGCTTTGTTGTTGTTCCCGTGGCCGCGGGCGGTGATCCAAACGCGC
>JAFGFZ010000219.1 GCA_016930815.1 Pirellulales bacterium
GGCCGGCGGAGGTCGAGAAATCGGTTTTCCAGTCGTAATTCCTCCTTCGGAAGTTCCATCCCCGTGGAACAGGGCGATACGGGTGGCACTTTGCATTTGTTGAGGAGCGCGAACTCGGTTGCGCGAACTTCAATGGCACCGGTTGGGATTTTGGGGTTTGCCATTCCCTCCGGTCGCAGAGCAATCCGCCCGGTCACCTGGATCACGTATTCGTTTTTTAAGGACTTACTCGCGTCGATTAGCTCCTGGGGCGTATCGGGTGGATTGAAAACGACTTGCGTGATACCGTACCGATCACGGAGATCCACAAATAATCCCCCCCCATGATCACGGCACGAATCGATCCAACCGCAAAGCGTGGCTTCACCACCGGCATCTTGTTTCGTCAATTCGCCACAGGTGTGCGTGCGTAACACGTTCTTTTTTCTCCTTGAAAAGGGCAAGCAAAAGATTCTACTAGCCCCGCATCGATGCGCGAACCGCCAAAGGCATCCCAGATTTTGCGGGGGCCAACGCGAGCCATTCACCGAGGCGACGCATCCCTTCTTGGGTGGATATATGGGGGAAATAGCCGAAATCCTGGCGTGCGGCGCGGATATTAAACCATTGGGGAGTGGCAAGCTGTGCCGCGAGAAACCGCGTCATTGGCGGTTCGCCGCGCAATCGGCACAACCGCCAGATCCATTCACACATGGCCCCGATCCGTCGGGCCGATTGGAGGGATAGGGACCTCTCCACCGGCGGCATATGGGCCAAGTTCAAGATCTCGTTGATCCAATCCCAGCAATTCACCGGTTCCCCTTGGCTGATAAAATAGGCCTTTCCGGCCGGTGGCGCGTCGGGGGAGGTCAATGCGTCGGCGACCGCGAGATGGGCGGCCGCCGTATTGTCGACATAGGTCATGTCGATCCGATTCGATCCGTCACCCACCCGCCGCAATCGGCCGGATCGCGCCCGGGCAAGAAGCCGTGGGACCAGGTGGTTATCCCGTGGACCCCATATCAAATGGGGGCGAAGGGCCGTGGTCGCTAGACCCTCTTTCGCATTGGCTGCCAGCACGGCCTGTTCGGCAAGCGCCTTCGAATGGGGATAGTGGGCCAACCATTGATCGGCCTGTGGGTATGGTGCCAACTCGTCGATCCCCTCCTGGTCCTGGCCGGTAAATGTCACACTCGAACTCGACGTGTAGACCAATCGCGGTACCCGATGCGCCCGGCAACCGGCGATCACGTGTTCGGTTCCCCGGGTGTTGATCGACCAGTAATCCGACCAGGATCCGCCAATTCCCGCCACGGCAGCAACATGGAAAACGCAGTCGATCTTCTCACAGGCGGCCAGGACTCCGTCTCGATCGGTGATATCACCCCGCACGCTCTCGACACCGAGCGCATCGAGTGCAGGATATCTGCCGCGACAATATGCCCGGACGCGGTCACCTCGCGCAACGAGCTGTTCCGCGATATACCGCCCGAGGAATCCTCCGGCGCCTGTCACTAAAGCACGCATCTGAAGATCCAATCCTCTTTCCTGGGAAAACAGCCTCTTTCTTGGACATGGTTTCTTTTCCGTCACGAAACGGCTTCTGGCCAGCATGGATCAGGGTATGGTATACTGGCAATCCATCCGAAATACCATGGGGCTTCACCACGTGAGCCATACGCCCATTTCCCAATCCCAAGTCCGTGTCTAGCAGGAAATTTAAAAAATCCACCGATGGGTGCGTCACATCGGCATCGATGTATTTGTTGCCAGTGGCAACTCGGATCCCATTAAAATTCGGCGCCGAGACCTTACGGCACGTTCATTGTTTACGGGTTTGTCTGGCCATCCGTGACGCTGCCGGCAGATTGGCGGAAGGATGGGGTGAAACACCCCTATCTGTCCAGTGGGCCTGGCCCAGTTCGGCCGCCTACGAGGACCGTCTCGAGTCGATGACCGATTGCTGCAAGCGGCTGGCGCACGCTTGGCCTGCCTACGGTGCGGCCGGGCATCCGATCGAACTGGGTCACGATTTCCTGCGCGACATCCTCCCCGGTTTGGCGGCCGGGATTCCAACCGGCCGGATTGGTGGCCCGATGCCCTACCTGGCCTCCCTGGTCTGCGCCAGTGCATTCGATATCGCATTGCACGATGCCTACGGCAATCTTCACGGAATCGATGTGTACAAGACCTACAATGCCCAGTTCATGAACCGCGATTTGGCGGAATTTCTGGAACCTGCCTCCGATACAGACGTTTCGTTTGCGGGCCGCTGGCCGGCGGAATTCCTGGTGGATAAGCCACCCCGCCGGTTACCGGCATGGCATCTGGTTGGAGGCCTCGATCTGCTCTTTGAAGAAGAAAAAACCGGATCGGAACCTGCCGATGGATATCCCGTGCTGCTCCGGGATTGGATCACGGCGGACGGTTTGACATGCCTGAAGATCAAGCTCCGTGGCAACGACGCCGCGTGGGATTTCGCGCGGCTTGTCGATGTCGGGACCATTGCTGTCGCCATGGGAGTTGAATCGCTGTCGGCCGATTTCAACTGCTGTGTCCAGGATGTGGCCTATGTCAACGATATCCTGGACCGGCTTCGAGCAAACTGGCCTGCCATTGATGACCGGCTCCTCTATGTAGAACAACCATTTGCCTATGAACTGGAAGAGAACCGGCTCGATGTTCACTCGGTATCGGCCCGGAAGCCGCTCTTCCTCGACGAGAGTGCCCACGACTGGCTGCAGATCCGCCTGGGACGTGAACTTGGCTGGACGGGAGTTGCCTTGAAGACCTGCAAGACGCAGACCGGCGCTATTTTGAGCCTCTGCTGGGCAAAAGCCCATCAAATGCCTATGATGGTCCAGGACCTGACGAATCCCATGCTTGCCCAAATCCCCCATGTCCGGCTCGCCGCCATGGCGGGTACGATTCGAGGTGTTGAGACCAATGCCATGCAGTTCTATCCGGACGCCTCCGCACCCGAGGCTGTTATCCACCCGGGACTGTACGTTCGGCGGCACGGTGAGGTGGACTTGTCCACACTGGCTGGTCCCGGTTTTGGATACCGTTTGAAAGAAATCGACCGGGTCCTACCCGAACCCGTCGCTTGCCATTTTGCCCAGTAAGTCATCGTTGCGGGAGCGTATCCTTCCGATTCGATTCAATCCCAATGCTCGAGGATCCCCAGATGTCCAAATCAATCACCCGGCGCGATTTCAACAGAACGACGGCGACTGTGGGAGCGATCGCCACATCGATCGGCTGGACGGCCGCACAAGCCAAGGCGGTACCTGGAGCCAATGACCGGATTCGGATTGGAATCCTGGGCGTCGGGAATCGTGGTGGGCAGGTACTGGATGCATTTCTCGAGCACCCGGATGCGCAAATCGTTGCCATTTGTGATGTTTATCAGCCCTATCTCGAGAAAACGGCCGCGAAGCTCGGCCGCGATGTTGACTCGTACGGTGATTTTCGCCACGTCCTTGACCGGCAGGATATCGACGCAATCATCATCGCCACTCCCGATCATTGGCATGCCGTGCAAACGATTTTGGCCTGCAAATCGGGGAAGGATGTCTATGTCGAGAAACCGCTGTCGATCACCATCCATGAGGGGCGCAAGATGGTCGAAGTCGCTCGCAAAACCCAGCGCGTTGTCCAGGTCGGTACCCACCGCCGATCCGCCGACCTGTGGCGGAAAGCGGCAGAGGTTGTCCAAGCGGGTGTCTTGGGCAAGGTCACCGTCAGCCGGGCATGCCGCCTGAGCAACATGGCTCCGCATGGTATCGGGAAACGGCAGCCGACCGCGCAACCCTCCGATTTGAACTGGGATATGTGGCTTGGCCCAAGACCGTCTCGGGAGTACCAGGATAACATTGCTCCGTACAAATTCCGCTGGTGGCAGCTCTACTCATCCCAGATGGCCAACTGGGGGGTCCATTATTTGGATGCGATCCTCTGGTGCATCGGCGAGGAGGGGCCTGGATCCGTCTGCGCCATGGGCGGGCAATTCGCAGTCAACGATGACCGCACGATCCCTGACACGGCGGAAGCCATGTTTCAATTCCATTCCGGCCACCTCGCCCTCTTCGCAACCTTTGAGGCCAGTGGTAATCCCATGCTTCGCCGCGGGGAACTCGAACTCCGCGGCACCCTGGGGACGGCCCATATTGGCGGCAATGAACTCGTGGTCGAGCCTGAAAAAGGTGGCCAATTCCAAGATAGCAAACCTCGCATGGATGCAATCCGGTTCAATAAGAATCAGAACAGCCACGAACAAACGGCGGCCCATGCGAGAAACTTTTTGGACTGCGTCAAATCCCGCCAGCGCCCTTCGGCAGATATTGAAGTCGGCCATCGTGCAACGACCATGGCGCTCTTGGCAAATATATCGCTGGCAACACAACAGCGGCTAGAATGGGATGTGAAGCAAGAGGAAATCACAAGCCCGCGCGAAGCGAATGCCTTCTTGCATTATGAATACCGCAGCCCTTGGACACTTGACTGAAACTCCCCACCCCTCCATGGAACCATCGATGAACAGATATCACCACAACGCGGTCCCGCTTGTTGTTCCAGCAGTCTGCATTGCCCTCGTCCCCTGGGTCACCGGACTAGGTTCCGAACCGATTCGGATTGGAATTCTTGGCTGCGATACATCCCATGCAACAGCCTTTGCAAAGATCATCAACAATCCATCCGCTGAAGGCCCTTTGGCGGACGTGCAGGTGGTTGCCGCCTTCCCCGGCGGGAGCCCGGATCTTCCGTCCAGCTGGGATCGGGTGGCAGAATACACGGCCGAACTCCGCCAGATGGGTATCTTGATTGTCGACTCGATCGATGCCCTGATCCACCAGGTGGATGCCGTCCTCTTGGAGAGCGTTGACGGCCGACCGCATCTGGCCCAGGCGCGGCCCGTTTTGATCTCCGGCAAGCCGATCTTTATCGACAAACCCGTCGCCGGGACACTCGAGGAGGCCGTGGAAATTTTTGACCTGGCCGAGGAACACAAGACCCCCTGCTTTTCCAGTTCCGCGCTCCGGTTTTCCAAGGCCATTTATAACGCCCGGCAGAACCCTGACATCGGGGATATCCTGGGTTGTGCCGCTTATAGTCCATGCCCACTCGAGCCGCACCATCCCGATCTTTTCTGGTATGGAGTCCATGGCGTAGAGACCCTTTACACGATCATGGGTCCCGGTTGCGAGAAAGTCATGCGGGTGCAGACGGATGGGACGGAGCATGTGGTGGGCGTCTGGAATGACGGCCGAATTGGCTCGTTTCGAGGCATGCGCAGTGGCACCCACGGTTACGGGGCTCTCGTCTACGGCACCAAATCGATCACGCATATCGATAAGTTCGACGGCTATGATCCGCTCGTGATCGAGATTGCCCGGTTTTTCAAAACCGGCCATCCACCCGTATCCAGCGCGGAAACGCTCGAAATATTCGCATTCATGACCGCCTCGGACGAGAGCAAACGCCAGGCGGGTATCCCGGTTTCCGTTCCAAGCGTGTTGGCGAAGGCCCGAGCGAAAATCGACGCCCAGCGGGCAGCCCATCGCCAAGAGCAGTAGCCGGCGATACCGTGACAAAATGGGCTAGGCCGCATCGGCTTGTTCTTCACCTGGGAAGAGCCGAACGGTTGCCTTGGGTGGCGTGCGACGTTCTTGCACGAAGCCCCGTTTCCCAATTTCAAAGAACGGCGCGAATTCCGCGGCGGGGCCGGTAGGAAATGCCGCTTTAAGGGCAGCGATCATCGCGTCATGCGTCAAGCCTTGGCGGTAAATGATTTGGTAGGCCGCCTTGAGTTCTGCCATCTGCTGCCGGTTCATTCCAGCCCGGCGGAGCCCAATTTGATTCAGGCCGACCACCATGGTCGAACCGCCATCGAGTGTCATGAATGGTGGCACGTCCTGGTGGACACGGGCCATGCCACCAATCATTGCCAACCGTCCCACCCGGCAGAACTGGTGGACTGCGGCCGCACCACCAAAAACGGCCCGATCACCAACCGCCACATGGCCTGCTAGCAGGACATGGTTCGTCAGAATCACCCCGTTCCCAACCTGGCAGTCGTGCGCCACATGGCAACCGGCCATATACAATCCATCACTCCCAATCTGGGTCGATCGATTCGGATCGAGTGACCGGTGCATCGTGACATGCTCGCGGATGACATTCCTGTCACCGATCACGAGCCCACCGGGATTTTGCGGGAATTGGATATGCTGGGGCAGCCCACCCAGGATCACACCCTCGAAAATACGATTCTCTCGGCCAACAACCGTCCCTTGGCGTACAACGACATGACTGGCCAAACGACAGCCGTCGCCAAGCACCACGCCAGCTTCCACAACACAAAAGGGACCGATCTGGACGTTTCGACCAAGTTTTGCCGAGGGGCTGATACAGGCAATCGGATGGATATTCACAGGGGCAGGTCTCTCATCGGGATGGCCGTTGGGCCAAGGAACTCAAAATCTGGCCAATTGATTCGAACTACCAGACTCCTAAGAACGGCCCTGGCTCATGGGATGCACGGAAGCCAAGAAGATATGATTCCACGGGTACCAATCGTATCGGAAAAAGGGATTGTGCCTGGTGAGCCGAACCATGGGATCCAACACAATCGGAAATGGCACCCATTGCCACAACCGCTCTTGCCGATTAGGTTTGCAAATACTCTCGTCTCTTCATCCTAGAGTTTATCTAATCCAAATAACCGATTCGTCCCATTCAAATTCAAGGAATCAACGTGGCTGAACTGCATGTAATGTATGATGAATCGATCGCGCTCGAGGAGGCGGGGCAACTGGACGCGGCAATCGCAAAATTGCACGAGATACTCGCCATCGATGCAACGTATGCCCTGGCTCATGCCGCTCTGGCTGTTTTCTACCAGAAGCAGAATGCGCATGACAAAGCGATCGAGCACGCTCAGAAGGTCTCTGAACTTGAACCGGACGATCCATTCAGCTTCACCGCGCTAAGCGTGACATGCCAACGCGCGTTTGCTGGAACGGGAAACCGGGATTACATTCAGAAGGCCGAAGAAGCAATGATCAAGAGCCACGAGGTGGCATACCGATGAACGGGAAGAGCTGTTCGGGCCGCAGACAGCCCAGCCCTGGGCTGATAAAAACTTAGCCAAAACAGGCCCCCCCGCCCAACGCCGTTAAGTATTTTAAGCCTGACAGGTTCGTGTTTTCCGCAAA
>JAFGFZ010000220.1 GCA_016930815.1 Pirellulales bacterium
GTCACCCATGCCAGGACCACCACCCCCAAGACAGCCGCCGGGACAAGGTCGGTTGGATTGGCCAGAACCTGTTCACCGCGAATGGCGATCCATGCCGCAATTGGCGCCAGGGCGAGTGCCGTTCCAAGCCAGGCATGGGACCAGATCGTGAACCGCTTGGTATAGCTGTAACCTAGCAGAAACACAAGCACCGGCACGGACAGAAAGAAGGGAAGACGATTCGGCAGGAAGCAAACCGTGCTTGCCACGAAACCCAGGCCGCAGGCAACGACCAAGGCGGCCACCTGTGGGACGCACAGGGTTCCAGCCGGCAAATGGCGCCCGGCTGTCCGCGGATTGGCTGCGTCCATCTTCCGATCCACCAATCGATTGAAAGCCATCGCCGCGCTACGGGCAAAGACCATGCAGAAAACGATACCTGCCAGTTCCCGCCATCGAAACGCCGACACCCAATTCCCTTGAGAGGCCGACCGATCCCATGCCATCACCGCCGCCAGCAGCGCGAATGGCATCGCGAATAACGTATGGCTGAATCGGATCAGCGAAAGGAACTTGGCAAATAGGTTCATTCTTGGTCCATCCGGCTACTGAATGACAAACCAGACGAAGCCGGCTGGACCGAGTTCGACGGGAATTTCGACCGAGTAATCCCGGGCCAGTTGGTATGTCTTTGCCGCGTTCTCCATTTCTCGGATCGTTGCGGTTTCAGTCAGGCCGGTGTAGTAGAGGTTGACTCGGATGTTTTTGGAGACTGGCTTATCGAGTGGATTAAAGACAACGAGCATCCCTTTCTGCGGAAGGCGCGGATTGACGTGCAGCATCCAATCCAGATCACGCCCATCCGCGCGGCGGCCGTGCACGATATCGCTTTCCAGGATGTCACGATATTTCTTGTACCAATCGACCCAATTTTTCACCAGCATTTTGGTACGATCCGTGTCATACAGCCGCGGGCCTCGATAACAGGCCTGCACCCCCATGGCGAGGTTCGCAGTTAGCATCTGCTCGTAGTGGGCTCGATGTTCCTCGAGTGGTTCGATGGTTGCAGCGGCTCCGCCGCCATGGTATTCCGTCAACGGCACAAACATCCATCCCATGCTCGGAGTCTTGTTCCAGGTACCATCGTAGATATTCTGTCGGGTGTGAAGCACCTGCTGGGCACGGGGCAGGGACCAGTTCGTTTCCCGATACCCCATGCCGCATTTGTTCGAGCCAGCCAGATAATAATAGTCCGGGACATTCAGATAAACGCCATTCGCGCGGCACCATTTGTAGAAATCGCTAATGATCCGCCACTGAACCCATTGCGAATCGTCTGCACCCTTTTGCAGCGGCGGCCGTGCCGTGATATCCCGGTCCCCCGGATAGGAACCATCGTGTTCCAGGAGAGAAAATCCAGTCTTGCTAAAAAACTCGTAGAGCTTGCGAAAGTAGTTCTGTCCCCATTCGGAACTAAGTGCGGGGCAGTGACCGAAGGTGGGAGACGTGCCAGGAGGTGACACCACATCGTTGCCGCCTCCGACACTCCGCGATGCGAGCAGGGAATACCCTCCGATCTCGATCCCTTTCTGGCGAGCACAGTCGGCCAATGCGGCGCACATCTGCAGATATTCAGGACGATCGTTTTCAATGTCGAATCCGCTACCGAAAGAAAGGATCAGCATCTCAAATCCAACCTCGGCGCATTGGTCAAGTGCGTCACGCACAGCTGCCGGATCGGCGGTCCGCATGTGCATCATCAACGGATTCTCGGTTACCCAGGGGGCAATCGAGCGATACATTCCGCAAAGCGCGAGGCCCCGGCGCTGGCGGTCCGTGGCGTCATGGACCAGCTCGAAGGTCCGGAACGATTCAAAAGTCCCTCCTGGCTCGACATCCTGGGCCGGGCCATAGGTTGGCTCGACCACCAGCAGGCATGGCGTTTGTCGAAGATAATTGACCTGAGTCTCGAACTGAGGATCGGAACGCCAATGGACGGCGTGGTGATTCGCATTGGCCGGTTCGAAGCCACCGAATGCCATATCCGTCTCAACGTGCAATGTCTCGGGCGGCAGCAGGGGGATTCCTTCGCGTTTCTCGACCCAGTTACCATGCTCCACCACTGCCAGCAGTTCGCTGGTGAACCGATCGATTGTGATTTTTCTATCCGTGGCATTGTGGACCGTGATCCACTTACTAATCACCGGCACGCCATCATAGAGCTCGTAATGCACCGATACGCGGATCTTGCCCCGATCCGCGGATCCGGCCACCTTGCCTGCCGAATCCGATTCGTAATCCATCCGGAGGCAGACGCCATCCGGTGGCCATTGGACGTCCGGTGCATGATGCCGCGGACGTTTCCACGCGATGCGTTCGGTCGGGCTGGCCACCGAGAATCCGATGCACTTGAATGCATCCTTCGCCGCGGTCATCTGATCGAGCCATTCGGGCAAGAGGTACGCATAATTCGGCTGGCCTGTCAGCCCTCCGATCTCGTAATGCATTCCATCCACGGTCACAAGCGCTTCCGGCTTGATCCCGCGCAGCAGTGATTGCCCCGTCATCAGGTTGTCGAAACCAACGGTGGCCCCATTGGGAGCGATGCGGAATAGGCGCTGAATAAGCCCGTTGTTAATCACGATCTCATTTGGATTGTCCGTGCGATACAAGCCGGCCCGGAACGGGCGGTGATCAAGCAGCCAGTCCGTCGGAGGTGCTGGCGGCGCGACGGGAAGCTTCGGGAATTGACCAATATCCGCTCCTTGAATCGCAACGGTAGTAGCCATGATTCCCAACAAGCAAAACGACTGGAACATTGAATCACATCGCACGGCTATGTCTCCGGACACGACGAATAGTTCATGGATAATGTATTGATCCTAATCAAAACGGATAGCCGCCCATTGGATACTCTCGTCTCTCAGAACGTGTTTTGAAATTCATATCACCCTCCCGTTTGGAGGTCGTGCAGTTTAGAAACAGAGATTATCAAGCGACTTCTTCTCTTGACCCTCCCTCCGGGAGGGTCGAAGGCGAGGAACGAGCCTTCGGGGAGGGGCAGCGCGACGATGGTCA
>JAFGFZ010000221.1 GCA_016930815.1 Pirellulales bacterium
GCCTCTCGCGACACAATGAGCGATTCGGTTTTGTCCGCCAGCGTAGCTTCAATTGGCAGAGCACCGCATTCGTAATGCGGGGGTTGTGGGTTCGACTCCCACCGCTGGCTTTCTCGATTCTTCCAGAACGGAAGAACACGGTCCATCACTCGATAGGATTGCCTCGACATGTCCACACACTATCGGAGACCACAGAATATGGCCATGGGGCTTAAGATTGACATTCGTGATATCGTTATTTCGAATGTGGCGTTTGGTCCGAAGGAATTGGCCGCGATTCAAGAGGCCATTTCGGCCGATTATGCCAATTTTCAAATCCTTCGAGATGCCGTGGATACATTGCGCGGCCGGGAAGGACGAACGCCGGCGGACAATGTTCGGCTCGGTGTTTGCCAGTACCTGTTGGGCAGATACGGCGACGCGATCGCAACACTTCAGAACAGTGACAATGGAGCCTTATCCCATTTCTATCGGAGCAAAGCGCATCTGGCGAGGGAAGAATACGAAGCGGCCCTCGAGGCGAATCAGGCTGCCCGCATTGCCGGTTACAACTCGGACGAAGTCACCCTGGCAGAGGCCGAGATTCTCCGGTACCTGGGGAATGCCCAAGCGGCATTGACTGCGCTCGATTCCTTATCCGGGGCCATTGAGCAAACAGCCGATTATCTTTACCAGCGTTCCGCGACAGTTGCTGCGCTCGGAGGCAATCCGCGGGAGGTGGTCGCGCTTTTGGAGCGGGCGGTCGAAGCGGATCCCGACCATGCCGGGGCCCTTTTCGGTCTGGCGCTGGAGCACGACCGGCGGGGAAACGATATCACGGCCCTGCGGATGTACGAAAAAGCGGCGAGCCAGTTTCCGGCCCATGTGGGAACTCTATTGAACCTCGGAATTCTCTACGAGGACATGGAAAACTACGATCGCGCGCGGGCATGTTACCAGCGGCTTCTGGCATCCATGCCCAACGAACCGCGAGCTCGGCTATTTTTCAAAGATGCCGATGCCTCGCGGAATATGTATTACGACGAGGAGGCTCGGCGGGCCATGGATCGGCTCAGCCAAATGCTCAGCATCCCAGTCGCCGATTTTGAACTATCGGTCCGGAGTCGTAATTGCCTCGAAAAAATGGGCATTATGACACTAGGTGATTTGACCCGGACTACCGAACAGGAACTTCTTGCTAGTAAAAACTTTGGCGAGACATCGCTCATTGAGATCCGCGACATGCTCAGCACGAAGGGTCTTGAACTCGGACAGTTTGTCGAGGATCAGCACGAAGACGAACCGGCCTATGATCCGATGGTTCTTTCGGAAGATGAGCGAGCGTTACTCGATCGGCCCATCGCGGACCTCAATCTTTCGGTACGGGCCCGGAAATGCATGGTCCGGCTTAGCTTAACCACGATCGGGGACCTGGTACGTCGCACTGGGGACGACCTGCTCGAATGCAAGAACTTTGGCGTCACGAGCCTGAACGAAGTTCGGGAGAAGCTTACGATCCAGGGCTTGAAGTTGCGTGGCGATTGAGGGCCTGTTTCCGGCCATTCGCATGGCCAGCTTGCAGCTATTTGGGAACATAGTACAATACGGTGCTTAATTCGGAGCCGTCCATTCAGCCAACCTACCTAGTCGATTGCCTGTTCACTCCAATGAATCCACGAACGAATCAACGAAAACCCGATCCCACGAAACAACGCAAGACAACCCGCAAAGCCTCCAAGAAGGACCCGATTTACGTTGACGGCGAACGGCCACGACCTATGTACATCGACTATAAGGACCTGGATCTGTTGGCCAAACTGACCAATCGCCACGGCAAGATTGTCGGCCGACGGAAGACGGGTTGCCATGCAGTCAGTCAACATGCGGTCTCGCAGGCGATCAAGCGGGCACGATTCATGGCACTTCTTCCTTATGTGAACGAGTAGTCGACACCCTACGCGTTCTGTGGCCTGGCTACGTTGGGCCTGTTCCGAGAATCGCAATGGACACGCTTTGTGTCGATCATGTGACGAAGGAATACGCAACCCATGGCAAATCCTTGGTGGTATTGCGGGGTGTCTCATTGAAGCTGTCAGACGGCGAGAATCTGGCGGTAATCGGCCCAAGCGGATCCGGTAAATCGACGCTTCTGTCGATTATTGGAACCCTCGAACGTCCGACTTCTGGCCGGATTGAATTGGCCGGTGAGGATCCGTTCTCATTCGACGAACCAGCACTTGCGGATTTCCGCAACCGCCAGATCGGATTTATCTTTCAGGACCATCACCTCCTCCCCCAGTGCACTCTGTTGGAAAACGTCCTGATCCCAACACTGGCCGATGGACGACCCACGCCCGAGGAGATCGAATGGGGCCGGGCACTCATCGATCGCATCGGCCTGACCGGCCGGATCGACTATCGCCCTTCCGAACTGTCCGGCGGCGAACGGCAACGGATTGCGATTGCCCGGGCGCTCATTCGCCAACCCCGGCTCCTTCTGGCCGATGAGCCAACCGGGAACCTCGATCGGAAAACTGCCGAATCCGTGGGCCAACTTCTGCTGGAACTTCAAAACGAGCGCGGAATGATGTTGATTATCGTCACGCACAGCCAGCAAATCGCCGGAATGCTTTCCCGGCACGTGGAATTGGATGGCGGGATCCTGCGGTAAATTCTTCCGCCAAGTTCTTGGCAATTCCTTTCACCGATGAGTATCATGATATCGGAATTACTCGCGTGGGCTGATCCGTTCCACAACCACCCTGAAACCTCTCAGATACGCATACGGCAACACGATTGTGGATTTACTGACGGGACAATTCCTGATTGCATCGGATCAATTGGCCGATCCAAACTTCCATCAAACGGTGGTCTTGGTAGTCCAGCACACCGACGATGGGGCGATGGGGATTGTCGTTAATCGTCCAACACCGACGACCATCACCGAAGCATGGAAAAAGATCACCGGTGATACATGCTCAATCCACGGCGTGATGCATATTGGAGGCCCCTGCGAGGGGATGGTATCCGTACTGCATACGGACATGAACGCCAGCGACCTGGTGGTTCTGGATGATCTTTTCTTCAGCGCCAATAAAGATTCCATTGAACGGATTATTTCCACGCCACCGGAAGAATGTCGATTCTTCATTGGTTATGCTGGCTGGGGTCCGGGTCAACTGGAGGGAGAACTGGGCCGCGGTGACTGGCATCTCTTGCCCGGTCGGAGAGACTTTGCTTTTGCTCCTCAAGAAAATCTCTGGTTAATTCTCCGAAAAAAATGTGCTGGCTTGTCCGTCCTCTCGGCAATGAACATCAAACACATGCCTAATGATCCCACGATGAATTGACGGCTCTAACGATCTTACCGGTTCTTATAGCGAATATTTCTTTCTGTCCGATTGAATCCAGGGCTCCATTTGCAGCCTCCTTGCAGGCAGCGTAGACTCCAGCAAGGAATAACGGATTTGCAGTTTCTTTTTGCCTGAATCCCATGCTTCAAGCGATCATTATTTTTCTGATCGTGATCGGTATTGTCACACTTGTGGGGCATGGCATTTGGGTTCTACTTGCCAAGCTCATCCCCCTGGGAATGGGGATGCCAAAGCCTCCCTCTTCCATGGGGCCGGTTCCGGCTCAATCCAGATGTCCCCGATGCCAGGTGCCCCTTGGAAGTCATCGGAACCAGTGCATGGTATGCAATTGGCCAGGCCCGCTGGTTGGAAATACAAATCCGGACGAAGCGATCAACGCGATCGTTCAGCAACTTCAACGGTTTGAGCAGCTTGGCATATTTCAGAAGGGCATGCACGAGCGTTTCGTGGCCAGCGTCCTTGCCGAACGGGAGCAGCTTGTATCGGAGCTGGCCGAACCATTGGAGCGACCGCCCAGCGTTCCGATTCGCGCCACGTCACCTCCGGTTTGCCCGGAGGTGATCGAGATCCCTCAGACCCAAAAGGCACAACCGATCGCCCCGATCGAGGCACCTCTACCGACCCTAGGGGAACCGCCTCTTGAGGAATCCGAGGCCCCTCCGGCAACGGTACGCGACTTATCCGAACAGGCAGCGGCTCGGGCACGCGCGTATGCAACTCGCCGGGCCGGCGAGGCCGCCAA
>JAFGFZ010000001.1 GCA_016930815.1 Pirellulales bacterium
CAAGGCCGAGGACCGTGTCCGCGCCCTGGACTTGATGCAGCTTTTCGGACCACAACCGTCAACGCCTCTCCTCCTCGATCTAGTCCAGGAAACCGAACCGGCCGTTCGAGCCCGAGCCGTCTCGTTACTAGGAATCCACCGGCAATCAGACCAGCCAACCGACATCGCATCCGATGTCCGAGACCGACTCATCGAACTGCTCCATGATCCCGAACCACGGATCCGGCGTTTGGTCTGTGAAGCCATTCTTCGGGGCGGATTCGATGTGCCGCCGGATCCACTCATCCCATTACTGGACGACGAGGATCGGTTTGTCCGGTTCGCCGCGCGGCGCGCTCTGGAACATCTGCCTCCCGAAAGCTGGCGCGATCCGGTGATGAACACCCCGCGGACACGCCTCTTCCTCACCGGAGCCGTTGGACTTTTGATCGTCGCCCCAGATGAGGCGATGGCCGTTCAGATTCTCCAACGTTGCATCCGCATGATCCGTGGAGATGTCCATGATCCTCGATACCCGCAAGGCTTCCTGAGCGATTCGGACTATTCCGACTTGCTGCGTGTTGCCCAGCTCGCCCTGATTCGTGGAAACATCGGCCCGCCACCCCATCCAGGAATCGGACGCCCCTTGACCGAATCCGAGCAAACGGCGATGGAACTGGCGCGTGAGATGCTCCTGGAATATCCAACCACGGACGCCCC
Organism: Pirellulales bacterium; assembly: GCA_016930815.1. Classification (GTDB taxonomy): domain Bacteria; phylum Planctomycetota; class Planctomycetia; order Pirellulales; family Lacipirellulaceae; genus JAFGFZ01. The sequence goes on from JAFGFZ010000001.1 coordinate 700, forward strand.
ATTGAATCGCGAGTTGGTTCGCCTTCTTGTTTATCTTCAGGTTCCCGAAGCAGCTCCATTATTCGCCAAGCAGTTGGCTCTAAGCGAATTGCCCTTCGAGGAAAAGCTGCACATCGCGGCCTACGCATCACGACTCACCACTGGCTGGGATCCCGTATCGAAATTGGCAATGATCGAATTTCTAGACACGGCCCGATCCCAGCAGGGCGGGCACAGCCTCGCTGCCTATGTCGAACAGTTCTCAAGACAGTTTCTGAAAACATTGACTACGGACGAACAGCTCCAAATCCTGGCCGCCGCGGCCGATTGGCCCCAAACGGCCCTGTCCATGCTGGCAGGATTGCCAGTAGACCCCGGCTCGGCGATGCTCGCCCGACTTCGTGAATTGGATGCCGAGCTAACCAAGTTATCGGGTGATCCAATCGACCGGCTCCGTGTTGGTATCGTCGCCGTGCTCAGCCGAAGTGGCGATGAGGCATCGCTGGCCTATCTTCGATCCGTGTATCAAAACGATCCGAATCGCCGGGCCACGGTGGCGATGGGGTTAACATTGCACCCGAACGATGCCAATTGGCCAATCCTTGTCGATTCACTGAAGATCGTCGAGGGCCCGGTAGCATCTGAGATCCTGGCAACTCTCCTGAAAGTGGATCGTTCACCCCAGGACGCGGGCACCTATCGCCGACTTATCTTGCTTGGTCTTCGGTCGCATGAACCGATCGCCAGGGGCGTGGTCAAGCTGCTCGAACACTGGACCGGCCAGATTTTCGCCAAAGACTCAACCTCCATCCAGGACGAACTCGCCCTATGGCAGCAATGGTACGCCAGCCAGTTCCCGGAAGCTCCACCCGCAACCCTGCCAACCGCCGCCTCGAACGCAAAATGGAGCTATGCGGAACTGTTCGCCTTCCTGCAGACGGATATTGGCCTGGCCGGCGATCCGGCCCTCGGATCGGCAGTCTTCCAGAAGGTGCAATGCGCCCAATGCCACCGCCATGGGAATCTCGGCGAGGCCATCGGTCCAGATCTGACGGCAGTTGCAAAACGGCTCCATACAAAAGAGATCCTCGAATCGCTCGTTTACCCATCCCATAATCTTGCCCAAGAGGATGGAATCCATCCGATTGCTGCCAGAGATCAGGATGGACCCGGCCCCCTGGCTCGCAAGGAACTGACCTCCACGCTGGTCCAGCGGCAGGAGAACGCAGGAGAACGCAATCCCAAGAAGAACCTCCCCGAAAGAGGGCCGGATAACCAGTCGCCGATGCCGAGCGGGCTGGTGGATTTGCTATCGCTCAATGAAGTCGCCGATCTTTTTGCTTTCTTGCGACGTCAGCCGGAGCTCGTGGAATCGAATGCATCCATTGAGCCTGGCACTTCCCTGCAGCGATAATACAATAAGACTTTACATCATCCATGCGGTGGATTTCCAAAGCATTCGGAGGATGCTTTCCTCCTGAGTCCGCTCGTGAATTTCAGCCGGAGTATGCCAGGCAATGGCGTGCGATTCGGCACTCTTGGAAATCATGTCATCGGCCATGTCGGTAATGAAGAGAAAACGGATATCATGGTGCTCGTGGGCGTCTTCGAGGAGCCGGCCGGCCGCGTCGTATCGAGCCGGGATCCGATGGATGTCGATGTCGAACGGGATCAAACAGCCGGCAACTCGCACCAACTGAATTCGATCCAGACTCGACTCCTCACGGACCTCCCGCACCGCAACGTCGATCGGATCCCACTGGCCATCCGCGTGGCCCCCCAATTGAAGCCAGCGATTCAAGAATCGATGATGGGTTAAAAGACACCGCCGCCGATCGGCCGACAGAATCCATGCACTAGCCGTCACATGCCCCGGCCGGCATGTCCGCTCAAAACAGTCGGCATGCGATCGGACAAGAAAACCGATCCGCTCGATCATCGCAACCTCAGCGGGATACACCCTCGCGTAGGCGTCGAGCATGTCTAGTAGCAAACGGCGATGCATTGGAATGCGCTCGGGTGTAATCGAAAGGAGATTGGGGGCAGCCAATCGATTTCTCTCTGATGATGTTACCCTCACCCCTTCCCCTCTCCCAGAGGGCAATAGGAACACCACAAATCGAAATTTTCACATCACCCTCCCTCCGGGAAGGTCGTCTATTGACTTCACCCTCCCTCCGGGAGGATCGTAATCTCGCTTGCGAGATTACGGGGAGGGTTTCCTCGCGTGACTGGGTAGGGGCTCGGTCTCCCAACGCGGCGAAGCCGCAACTAAAAAGGACCCAAAGGACCTAAAGGACCAAAAGGACCAAAGATACTCTTGAAATGACGTACTAACTCGCGCGGGCCGTGCGCGCATGTTACACGCCAAGACACCATGGTTGGGGCTCGGTCTCCTGACCGAGCCTACATGGCAACGCCCTTGTTGTTTTACACAAGTTCGATCCAAAGCCCCAACGGGGCGTCGCTATCACAGCCCAGGGTGAAGCCAATGCGAGCTTTGCGAGCATTGGCGCAACCCTGGGTTCCCGTTCCAATCCCAATGAAAACCCTGAAAGGGTGGCCCTAAAATAATGGCCGTTTAGGGCCACCCCGTTGGGGTTCTATGGAATA
>JAFGFZ010000222.1 GCA_016930815.1 Pirellulales bacterium
AAAATACAAGATTTTACACGGAAGAGAGGCCGGCACCGGCCAATCTCCCGGCTCGATCATCCACTGGCCCGCTTGCTGTTTCAGATGGATACGCCGGTCCAGCACCTTCCATTGATTCGCTTGCTCGGCCAAATACTCGCGGTTGATCTTCGAGTTGTGGCGGATGTCGACGGGCAATGATTCAAGAATAGCGAATTGGAGATTCTGGAGATCCTTCGTTGCCGGATGGTTTCGAGTCCTGACATACAGATCATCACATAATTGGATGTACTTTTCTTTGGACTTGAATACACATCGGTCAACCGGTTCCACGATAAAAAGCAGGCCACACCCGGATACCGTGCCAGAACGCACGAGTGCCGAGCGGCGAACGGCGGAATGTTGATTCATGATGGCCTCGTAGCAAACGGGATAGTACGCACCATCCGGAGTCTCCACGCGATGGGCTAGCCGCCCGCAATACCAGAACCGTCCCTTCCCATCGAAGTATCCGGCATCGCCCATGCGATGCCAGACGGAATCACCATCATGGATTTTTGCCAGATCATTTGCTTCGATTCGAGTCGCATAGGCTTGGCTGACCTGGGAACCTCGGACAATCAGTTCCCCAATCTCACCGGCAGGAAGTACGATGGCAGAGTTTAGTTTTCTGACCGGTGCATCGGTGATACGGATGATTTTCCAATCGATCGAATCGAATTTCCGGCCGACGCAGATCCCTGCACCGGCAGCCGTTTTGCTGGCGGTCTCGCCTAGGATTTCCTCCGCTTCAATGGATGCCACGGGCAATGCCTCCGTCGCGCCGTAAGGAGTTGCCATGCGGGCCTGGGGATGGACGAACGTCCGTGTTCGGCTCAGGATTTCGGCTGAAACCGGCGCGCCGCACGAAAAAATGCGCGTCAGTGATTCGATCCGGCTCCCAGTCCGTTCGCAGTACCGGCCCAACCGATCCCAAACAGCCGGCGACGCAAACGCTTGAGTCACGCTCCAATCGCGGGCGGCAGCAATGAGTTTGACTGGATCCGCGGTCGCCGGTTTTGAGAAGTCGATGTCCGGGAAGACCGTCGTCACACCCATCGCCAAATTGAAGAGCCCGAAAAGGGCGAAACAGGCCAGATCCGTGCCGCCTGGCTCGATCTGATAATACTTCTGAATTTCAGCCGCCTGCGTCGTAAATGTCGCATGACGATACAAGACACCCTTCGCAGGGCCGGTGCTTCCGCTGGTGAAGATAATCGCCGCCGGATCGTTCGCAAACGTATCGGGTAATTGAATATCCGTCCCTGTACCCAGTTGGCGCAACGTATGGAGCGTCTGGCCGCCCCAGAACCAACGCCGGCCTATGGTGACATGATGCCGCGCCCTCGGAAATCGTTTTCGGAGCAGGGCGCGGACAGCCTGCACACGCGAAATGGCCACAAAGCCATCCGGCTCGACGGCCGCAAGACAATCGAGCAGATGCTTGCGCCCCATTCCGGGATCGATCAATACGCCGACAGCACCCGATCGCAATAACGCAAAAACAAGCGTGACAAATTCAATACCGACCGGAACGAGCAACACCAACCGATCGCCGGGCAAAACGCCCATGGCGACAAGGCCGCGGGCGAGCCGGGTGGCATCCATGTCCAGCTCGGAGAACGAGATCGTCCGGTAAGACGAACGGCCCGAACCAGAGCGACCATTCGGAGTCACTACGGCTACAGCGTCCGGCATCCGTTCCGCGATACGCGATAGCTCATCGGCGACATTGACACGAAGAGTCTTAGTGAAGGATTCCGTGACCAAGGAAATAACCAAGGGGATTGGAAATGGATAATAGGAGTGTTTTATGGACCATATCAACCGGATTCTAGCAATTCGAGGACCTTCCGTGCGATATCAACATGAAGGATTCGGGCCAACGCGCGCCACCCAGGTACCGCATTGACTTCCAACAGATACCCCTGCCCATCTCGACCTGGCAGCAGGTCAACACCGGCCAGTGGCGCACCAACGGCCGCCGCGGCCTGGAGTGCAAGGGTTTCCAAATCGGGCGTCACATCGATCGGCTCGGTCCTTGCGCCGCGGCTGACATTCGTTCGCCAGTCGTTCAGGTTGATCCTCCGCATGCCAAGCACTTCGTCCCGAATCACAAAGAGTCGCAGATCACAACCTTCGTGCTCGATCCATTCCTGGATGTACAGTATCGCGCCCAGATGCTCGAGCATATGAAAGGCACGGAACGCGATTTCCCGATCGTCCAATCGAGTGATCCCGCGTCCTTCGCCGCCGAAGAGTGGCTTGACAACAACCCGGCCCCCAAGCTGTTCGAACGCGTTCATGGCTTCATCAGCCGTTTGGCATACGATGGTCCGCGGCACGCGGAGACCGGCCGCCACCAATCGATCCAACGTCAGATACTTGTCAACCGCCGTTTCAAGGGCTTTCGGTGGATTCATCACCGGAATGCCGGCCGCTTCGAGCCGCGCAAGGGCGTCCATTCGGAAAACGACTTGTTCCAGAGAACCGAGCGGCATCGTGCGAACCAGGATGGCATCGCAAACACCAAGGTCGATCGAAAGACGTTCCGCCGCCGCAGACTTCGCTGGCCGTGACCAGATCCGGGCACCGCCGGATCCAATCCACGCCGATACATCCCGGAATGTCACCGGGACGATCGCATGCCGTGCCCCTGCCGCACGGCGGAGATCCTGGACATACCAGCTTTCCGTTGAACCTAGGATCGCAAGCTTCATCGAAACGATTGACCTAACACATCACTCCGCGTTTGGCCGGCACGGAACATGTTCCCGGTGTCGAGGTTGATCAGCGTCACAACCGCTGGGCTGAAGAGGAGCGGATCGACTTTGTAGAAATCGTAGCCATAGTCGGCAAAAACATGGCCAAACGGCCGCCCATGGTCTGAAGACGCACTGCTTGGGATCTTCGGAAGGATCTCTTGCAGGGATTGGTCGTCGCCGCGGGCATAAAGCGTCACCTCACCACCATACAGGATTGCATCGTTCGTACGGCCGATTGCCGTCATGTCGTCCAATGCCGGTGGCGGGAGTGGGGCAATACCATAGCCACTCACGATCCGTGTGAGATCAAATTCGAGTTCATGCAGCTTGTGCATCGCTGTTTCAATACTGCGGGCGACCACCTGCACGGTACAGGCAATACTCCGGGTCGGTGCGATGAGCAGGATTAGCCTATTCACCGGGATTCCACACGCATCGGCCAGCGCACGGCAGACCGAGTCAGGTGGAAAATGCCCGGACTCGAGAACTCCAACACATTCAGCGGCCGATTCCCGGAACCCGATTGTGTTGAACAATGCCTCCCGGCCGGCCGCGGCACGCATCGGGCCACTTCCCATCGCGAAATACTCCGCGGTCTTGATTTCCCAGCCCGCGTATTGCGAAGCAAGGCAGGCGGCGACCGGGAAATCGGTTCGAACTTGGACCGCCAGCCCATGCCATACAGACGGATCCGATGGGACGAAACGAACGTGCCCGAGCCCGGCAAGGCAAACCTCCGCCAGACGTCGCCCGGCCTCCAAACCGCCCGGCGCATCGATTCCGCAATCTATCATGCGAGCCCCGCCGGAATCGTGCCGGGATGGATTGCAGAGGACACGGAACCGGTCGGCCTGGTCAACGATTCCACGGCACAATTCCGCTGCCGTCCCGTTCAGGCTGGGGGTCTCCATGGCTGATTAATCCTGTAAGTCCCATGGATTCAACAACATGACATTCGTTTGCGACATATCCTTGGTATTGCGACGCACCGATTGGGTTTGAGACGTGTCAGCTCGGAAACAACACATGCATCCAACAGGAAATTCATACGTGTCATGAATCCACGCCTGCCAAGTTGCTTAGATCTTTAAGACCTTGTTATCGTGTTGCCCGTGGGAACATTCACTATGACCCAGCCATTGATCGCTGGAGTGTTGTTGAGGCTTTAATACCGATAATGGTCCGGCTTGTAGGGTCCCTCGATTGGAAAGCCGATATACTCGGCCTGCTCAGGAGACATCTTGGTCAAGCGAACGCCCAGTTTCGCCAGATGCAATCGGGCCACTTCCTCGTCAAGCTTTTTATCCAGCCGATACACACCAATCAAACGGTCCAAGTTGTTATGGATATCCATTTGCGCGAGGATCTGATTGGTGAAACTGTTCGACATCACAAAGCTCGGGTGGCCGGTCGCACAACCAAGATTGACCAACCGGCCTTCCGCTAGTAAATAAATTGCATGGCCATCGGGAAACGTGTAGCGATGCACGGGGCAGAAACTCCCCTTGATTTCTTCCTTTTGGATCCCGGGCCACGCCTGCAGTTCGGCGACCTGAATTTCGTTGTCGAAGTGGCCAATATTACAGACAATCGCCTGGTCCTTCATCTGGCTCATGTGCTTGGCCGTGATGACATCCCGATTGCCCGTACATGTGACATAGATATCGGCGAATGGCAGCGCATACTCGACCGTGCATACTTGAAAACCGGCCATGCTCGCCTGCAGGGCGCAGATCGGATCAACTTCACTCACAAAGACCTTCGCACGCTCATTCCGCATCGATTCGGCGGATCCCTTTCCAACATCGCCATAACCGCAGATCATGACCGATTTACCGGAGATCAGGACATCCATGGCCCGTTTGATCCCGTCAGGCAACGAATGGCGGCAACCGTAGACATTATCGAATTTTGATTTGGTGACCGAATCGTTCACATTGATGGCCTGAAAAAGAAGTTGGCTCTTTTCCGCCATTTGAATCAGGCGATGTACGCCGGTAGTGGTCTCTTCAGAGACGCCATGCACGTCTTTTGCTATTCGGTGCCAATGGTGTGGATCTTCTCTTTGAATCCGTTTGAGCAAGTTGAGAATGATTTGTTTTTCACGATTCCCAGCCTTCTGGTCTAGAAGGGATGGATCGTCTTCCGCTTGGTATCCGAGATGGATCAATAACGTGGCATCTCCGCCATCGTCGACAACCTGATTGGGTCCGGAACCGTCGGGCCAGGTGAGTGCCCGGTACGTGCAGTTCCAATAGTCTTCGAGGGTTTCCCCTTTCCATGCAAAAACGGAGACGCCCGCGGCAGCCACCGCCGCCGCCGCATGATCCTGCGTACTGAAAATATTGCACGATGCCCAGCGGACATCCGCTCCCAATTCAACCAAGGTCTCGATCAGGATGGCCGTCTGAACGGTCATATGAAGGGATCCGGTGATTTTCACGCCTTGAAGCGGTTTCTCGGAACCATATTTCTGCCGGGTGGCCATCAGTCCCGGCATCTCCTTCTCGGCAATACCAATTTCTTTCCGGCCAAACCCTGCTAGCTGAATGTCCTTAACTTGATAATCCATCACGCTTTCGCCTGGGCGTGTTTGAACACATCGTGATTCCTTCGTGGCAACTGGATTCATGGGTTATTTGTTCCGGGGAATGGATGAATGGCCGTATCACATGATCATTCAACGACAAGGATATCAAACGGATGCCTAATTCATTTCGAACCTATTTTATCTCAATACTGGCTTCCCTCGCCCCGCTTGCGGGGAGAGGGAGCGGGGGTCAGGAATTTTGGGATGAACTCTTGAGGGCTCCAACAAAACTGTGTTGTGGCCGGTTTCCTGACCGGGCCACAGGCACCTATCCAAGGTCTTTCCGGTGTTTTGTGAGAGACCCTCAGTCTAGCCGGAGCCATCATTGGGGGTCAAGAGACCTACTTCCAGGGCCTGGATCGATGCCCCTTGTTGATCGCACCCTTGGAGTCGAACTTCGATCGCGCCATTCCGCGGCGTGATAGGTTCGAACGACTTGATCAACGCACGAAATCTTCCGCCCGCTTCCTTGTCAACGTTCATCGCTTTGAGGACCGGCTGGCCATTAATTGCCACATCCATCGTGTGGCTAATGCGTCCGCCTTCCGAGTTCCGTTCCAGGAATGTGTGCAGAGGTGTGCTCGCAAAATGGAGTTTCACATAGTAGTCACCAGGCCCCACAGTTAAATTAATCCATAACTCGGGACCGTGCACTCCATAGCGATAGAGTTCCTGGTCATTGGTACCTCCGATATAGATACTGCGACGTTCAGTCCACCAGGCTTGTTCCACGGTGTCGTTGCCATAACCGCTCCGGATAATCCATTCGGTCGCCGGTCGCCATGCCTGGCCATGGCAGTCGATGTAGTCCTGCCTACCGGGGTATCCGAAGATCATCCGCTGGGCCGTTTTGGGGCCACGACCTTGACCAAAGTCGCGATCCCCAGTTTGATGGGAGGATTGGATTGCATCGATAGAAATCCGCCTGCCTTGCGAGCGAAGATTCCCCTGGCCCCGGACAACAATCCGCAGTCGGTGTTTCTTGTTTTCCAGCCCGCTGCGGGTGTAGAGCACATGCTGGTTCTTTTCAACGGGGCACCAGCAATCGATCAGGGTCAACTGCTTTTGGCCGTCGAGGTAGACATCCGCTTGGCCTCCGTGGGTATTGACGGATCCAATGACCCGGACTTGATTTCCAGTGAATTCATGGGTGCATTCGGCATTCGGCTGCTCCGAGACCGAGAGAGTTCCATTCCAGGCCGCCGGCTCATCGACTTTCAGCCACTGGCCCGCGAACTCGAATTTCCGGTCGTCCATTTGTATTTGTGGATCGGGGCCCGTTATCAAGATGTTTCTGGCTCCATCATGTCGAATCGTGACGAGATAATCCCCTGAATCGACGGCTTCGACCGAGTAACCGTTCTGGCTCAGTTCCGAGAGCCGAACAAGATCCAAACCATCCGCGGCAATACGATCCGGTAAGAAGGACAACCGGATGACATCGATGGTTTGATCGGGCGCGTCGAACACCGAATACGCAATCTTCCCCTTCGCGTAGATGACAGATTGCACCACGGAAGTTGTGCGAATGATATGGTTTTCCCGTTTCGGGGCGAATATCCGGGGTGCCCATTTCATGGCCTCGGTGACTTGGCAGAGTGGCCAGGGATGGGCCAGATTGGACCATTCACCAGTGGCTACCGGATCGCCGTATAAACCATCCTTGACCACTCCGTTCTCATCCGAGTCGTAGCAGGCCATGATCATCATGCGGCGTCCGATCTCATACATCCGTTCGTTTTTTGCCAGAAATCCATAATGGAGCAGCGTGGGAGCCGCCGTGTATTGGTTGTAAGAGAGGGATGTGCCGCAGCAGGTACACGATTCCGGGAACGCCCAAGCGCCATGATACATGTCGCCCCGCGAATTCGGATCGGCGCCGTTGCGATTGAAAATCAGTGTCAGAATATTGCGGAGGTCCGTTTTCCAGCGCGGAAAGGTGTCGGGATGCTGCATGATGTAGTCCCCGCACATCGATACAATGCCGCACATGACGGGATTATCCCAATCCCAGTAATTGCGTCCCCACGTATCGTTCTCCAGCCATTCAGGTAAAAGGACATCCGAGAGATATTTCTGCCCCGTATCTCGGGCAACAAGGATGGCCTGGTTTTTGCCTGTGTGTCCGAGCCGGATGAGATCGTCGAGAAAATGGAGGATCAGCGTGCAGCTCCCGGTTAATTCGTCCGACCAGTCAACAACCGCGGGATCGGCATATCGGCTCCATGGAGGTAACGTCGGATCCAACCGGCACTTTTCAGCGAAAATATCGCCCCAGTGCTTCGCCGACTCAAAATATTCCGGATTGCCCGTCAATCGATAGGCCCGCAGAAATTCCGTACCGAGAATTGCGCAAAGGTCCAACTGATTTCGCGCGGTTGGATCGCATTTGCCGTACGCCTTGCCTTGTGTGGGTGTCGCAATGGGAAAGTTCGGCCACTCGGCGCTGTTTGGTGTTTGCGCATACTCGAGAATATACTCGGCTGTGATCGGAATGTACGTGAAGGCAATCGGATCACCACTATAAGCATAGTATTCCGTTAACCCCTTTATGATGCTCCAGGCCCGTTGGCTTAAATCGCCACACATCCAATCATTGGTCGGTGGGATAAGAATCGTACCGTCGGATTGGATGCTCCAATGGGAATTGTAGACGAAATCGGGCGCCGCCATCACGGCCTTCGGCCGGTCCACCCACGGATAGCGTTTCATCACCTCAACTGCAATCCGCATCCTCTCGTCAAGTGGACCATTGCCGCCATCATGCCACGGCGCAATCACACCGAACTCATCCACCTGCACCGGATGGGCGTAATAACTCTTGAGCGTCTCAGCGGCACTCACCAACGTAGCATTCGAATAGATCAGCAGGACGAGTGCCGGCCGGATCCAGGACATGATATTCGTCGGATTCCTAGAGTACATCATCATCGAATCTAGAAGCCCGGCTTTTCGAAAAAGCTGGGCTTCTTCACTCTCCAAAACTAGTATGGGGCAGGCCATCCCTGTCGTCAATGAATCCACGGCTCCATAGTATCATAATGCTCTAACGGAGCGTAAGCCTTGATTCGATTGCTATGAATTGAAAATAATATTCACAAGCGGATGACTCGAAATGGACTTCTTTATGAAAGGGAACAGCATGAATCGGCGTGATTTTCTATCGGCGGGAGGCGTGTCTCTGTGGAGTGCTTTTTCCTTGCGCCACCCCAATGATGGCCATGCGCGGGCTGTATCCGATGCGAGCGGAATTCGCTGGGGCCAGCATCCTGATTCCAAACTCTTCCATCGCGTCTGGTGCGATGGCGCGCCAATGATTCATGAAGAAGGCGCGGGGGTGATGGATGGCTTCTGCCGCTCGGTCCAGGAAAATCAACTTGGCGTCGATATCTTCCTTTCGGCAGAGAAATCGGAAGGTCGATGCGGGCCTGTCACGATGTCGCTCGTCCACCAGTTGCATCGTTCGGCTGGTGGCGGCGAGGAAGATTTAATCGAAGCCATTCTGAAATTGAAGAATACATCCGGCCAGCCGTGCGAAGTCCTGGCGGGTTTTTTATCCGGTGTTCGGCCGAGTCACCATGTTGTGGGACAACAGATCTATCTGCCATTGACCGCGCGAGGCATGTCCAGTGATCCGGCCAGATCCAGTTGCCGCCAATCCGTTGGCTCGGATGGGTTCCTGGCCCATTATCTTGAACCGGAGGCGAGCGATCCGCGCCGATTGCCAATTCAAGCGAGCCTGCTGGTGCCCGTCGTCGACATGGATTCGAGGGATCGTCCCACCCATGTGGCTCTCTTTGGGACCTCGATGGAACCTTGTTTTTTCCACGCGCTTGAAGGGCCATCCAGAACCGCGTGGCGGATGGGGCGGCGCGTGCTACTGAAACCCGGCGAATCCAAAAGCTTGCGCGGATACCTCCTGCTCCATCAGGGCAATGCGGAAACGGCTTGGGACGCATTCCATGAATTCGGCCATCACGAAGATTATCCAGCCCTCCAATGGACCAAGGATTTCCGAGTCCACTATTATGATTTTCTCTCCGCTGCCGAAGCCGACAGGCCGCGGGGCGATGGCTACGATGCGGACCTGGAGCACTTCGGGGAATTTCATGTCGGAATGGCCACCCAACATGGTTACTATCTTTCCTACGGCGACTTTATCCACCCGGATCGAAAAGAATGGCAAGCCATGCCAAACGATCCGAAAGGGCCAGTTGCCATGTCATTGGAGAAGATCAAAAACCGCGTGAAGGCGACTCGTCGCACGGGCGTGCATCCAATGATTTATATGCACTTTTCGATCCTGGATGAAGGCTCGCCGATCTTCGATTCAATGAGAAATACCATCCAAGTGGATGCATCGGGCAAACCGGTTGCTTTCGGCTGGGAGGGGCCGGATGTTCTCAAAAAAACCTGGAAAATGTCCGTGGCGGCCGAGGAATGGCGAAATCATCTGGCAGAACAAGCCCAGTGGATCATGGAATTGATCAAGCCGGATGGCATTGTTCTGGATGAAACATTTACCGCGATTGGATGGGACTTTCATCCGGATCGGCGCGGTCCTCTATCTCCGGGCGGTATCGAACTGATGCGCAAACTCCGGGAAGTTGTCCGTTCATTCGGCCCCGATAAAGCGCTCTTCGCCAGCGACTGCTCGATGGGCAATTTCTGCCTATGGGGCGATGGTGAGGGCGGTGACCACTGCTACGACCGGTTGCTCGGAAATACCCTCTACCGGGAACCGCCCGTTCGATACATGGCTGCACTGGGAAAGAAAGCCTGGCAGCCCTGCGCGTGGCTCTTCAAAACATTATGGCCCGCGCAAATGGATCTGGCCCGGAAAACCGGGGCTGGCGTGGGAGTTACGAACGGTTGGGGAGATAACCTCGGCCTCGCGCGACTCCCAGATCATAGGAAACAGCAGATGATTCGGGATATCGGCACGTTACTGACTAGCCCGCATATTTCATGAATTTCGTCGCGAGCGGCCGCAAGTGGTTCTCTGGCAAGGAATACAAACAATTCGACCGGAAACGTAT
>JAFGFZ010000223.1 GCA_016930815.1 Pirellulales bacterium
GCGGTTGGTGGTACACTCGATGGCAAACCGAATCCACTTCCTAAAAGGATCGACAAGATGATTTCAAGGGGATTTGGCGATACGATGTCATTCATAATAAATCTCCAGGATAAGGAAGCGGCATATTTTTTTTCAGATGAACGATGCGGATCGGCGGGGTGTATCCAAATGACGGTTACACACCACTAGAATCCACGGATCAGGATTCCCTTGTGAATATATCAGGATTATGCTGGTTGCCCTAATCCGCGATCTGTGCACAGATCAATAGAATCCCTGTTCCCGTTCAGCCTCAATGGGTAGTAGTAATACAATCAGTATATTAAATCATTGTGTGATTTACAATAGACGCAAAGACAGTTGGGAAGGTTCCCTTCTGGTGAAAGGAATTGCAACCAATCCGCCCTATCCGTCAATCCTCAGAGTTGCTCATTTGCTTTTCATGGTGTTCGAGGGCGCCCAGCAATCTTTGGAATTGTTTCAGAGCCAGCCGGTATTGCCTGCGAACATTGTGGTGTTCCGCTTCCATGAAAATTATATCTACAACAGTTGCGCAATAAAAGAACCCGAAGATTACAATCTCGCACGGACAAAGCCAGACTTCTGCTGATCACGCGTATCCATGCATGCCCCGAGTATCTATCGGATCGTGTCCTTTCAAAAAACTTTCAAAAAGAGCGTGCGCGCTGGCTCACCGCGTCGTTAAGAACTTATCAAGTGTTGGACGGTGGGGATGCGATACCGTGTGCCTATTTGGCATGTTGGCTTGTATATAGCAACAAACGCGCCAGACGAGATCGGCAGAGATGCGCGCATGGTATGCGCGCATGTTGTTCACGAAGACTTTCACTCAAGGGCGGTATATTGAACATCCAAGGCATGTCCAACGCCGGTTCTGTGACATTGGAGCATCTCACCGCGCTGACGGACGAGATGGCTGCTCTTGTGCGAGCGGGCGTGCCATTGGAAGAGGGGTTGAAAGCCCTGGCCAGTCAATTGCCTGGCCGGCCCGGGAGGTTGGCCGAACTGCTGGCGATCCGGATGGAGGCGGGGGAAAGCCTGGCCCAAATTCTAGCCGATGCGGACTGCCGTTTTCCGCCCGTATGGCGTTCTGTCGTTGCGGCCGGATTGCGGTCGGGGCATTTGAGTGCCGCTTTGGAATCGCTCGCCTCAACGGCCCGGCGGACGGCCGAGGTCCGTAAACTCGTCGGGGCTGGGATTCTATATCCTGGAATCGTCCTGGTGATCGCCTTTGCCCTCTTTGTGTTTCTGATCCTCAATATTGCGCCGGTCATGTCGCAGGCCCGCCATGATCTGACGGGTGGACCTGATCTGATTTTAGATGGCCTCGATTGGCTTCGCCAAACGTTTCTATGGTGGGCCATTCCGATTCCCTTGATTGGGATCATCCTGCTCGGATGGTGGTGGTATTGTTCGGGGCGTGTTCTGTGGAGCAGGCGGGAAACGGCAAGACCTTGGCAATGGCTTTGCCGCGGGGCTGGAATCGGGCAAACAGTCCATAACAGTCGGATGGCGATGTTTGCAGAGATCATGGCACTGTTGGTGAAACAACAGATTCCAATGCACGAATCGGTGGCACTGGCGGCCGAGGTCAGCGGAGGCCGCCAGTTCCTGGAGGCATCCCATCGCATGGCCGACCTGTTGCAGCGGGGTGAAGTGCTAACCCGCCGCGAAGATATTCCGGCCGGTTTCCCGCCCCTCTTGGGCTGGCTCATGATGTCCAACGGCCGGCAGCCCAATTTGGGCGACACCCTGTCGCGGACTGCTTCGGTCTATCGCCGCCGCGCGGAAGATGCCGCAATTCAAGTTGCGATATACCTACCAATGATACTCACCGCGCTGGTTGGAGGAACGGCGACGTTTCTTTGCGGGCTTGTGGTGTTTGTCCCCTTTGCACGAATCCTTTACTCACTAGCGGGATTTTGAGCGGGAGCATCGGCAGTCATGGCCATGTATCGATACACAGCGATCAATCAAGAAGGCCATCGCGTGGATGGGCATGCCGAGGCGGCGTCTGTGGACATGGCCCGAACGCAACTGGAACAGGATGGCCTGGAAGTCCTCGAAATCATGCAGGTGGATCCAGTTTCTTCGAATGAAGGGCCTCCGAAAGTTCGCCTTTCACTCGATGAGGCTCAAGAAATTGCCGAACATGTTGCCCAGATGAGTAACGCACGAATGCCCCTGGCACCTGGACTTCGGGCCGCGGGAGATGAGTGCGATAGTTCGCGGCTGAAGAAAGTGCTGTACTTCATGGCCAACGAACTCGATCAAGGGAAGGCGTTGGAAGATATCATCGAATCTTCCAAGGGAATAATGCCCGGCTATGTGAGTAGCCTGATCCGTGCCGCGAATCAGACTTCACAACTAGGCCCTGCTCTGGCGGAATTAGTGGAAAATTACCGCAATCTCCGTGGAATACGCCGAAATCTGTGGAAAGGATTGGCCTATCCGTTCGTCGTGGCCGTCCTGGCACTAGTTATCCTTTTCTTCATTGTTATGTTTGTCGCTGGAGGTTTTGAACAGATTCTAGTGGAATTTGACGCAGAGCTTCCCCTAATCACCGAGCTCTTCTTTCAGTGGCGCCGGATCGGATTCTTGTTGGTGCCGGGAGTTCTGGTTGCCCTCATCGCGGCCGTGATCCTGATCCGTTGGCGATTGGGCAAGGCGGGCTGGCAGTCCTGGATGGCTTGCACGCCGGTCATTGGCCCATTGTGGCATTGGACAGCGCTGTTGGAATGGATTGGACTACTGCGTGTTCTAATACTGTATCGGATTCCATTGCACGACGCGCTCCGGCTTTCAGCCAATGGAATATCCAATCTCAATATTGGCCAGCTTTCCCAGTCGATTGCCGAAGGCGTTGCCCGGGGCCGGAAATTGTCGCAGATGATCGCCACCCAACATCAAATACCAGCCTCTTTCGTACCTATCATCCGATGGGGTGAAGAGGTGAATGGCCTTGCGGAATCACTTGGAATGGGGCGCGCAATGTTGGAGGAACGCGTTCGCATGCGGTCTCTATGGCTGCGTGTGGCTTTACCACCCATCCTGTTTATAGCCATCGGCTGCTGTCTATTGCTCGTGGTGGGTGGAGGCATGTTATTGCCCCTAATATCTATTGTATCCAAATTATCGGGATAAGTGGGACCATCCTATGGTTGAAAAAGTTCTGCTCGTTATCGTACCGCTTGGCCTGATGATCGCCGGTCTGGTGATTCTCTGGGTTCGAGGCCATCAAACGATGGAGGGACGTATCAGGCACTCCGACCGAAGATCGCGTGCCGTGGCATTCGCCGGTTGGGCCCTTTTCTTGATAGGCTTCTTCACGGCCGTAGGAATTATGTCCCATATTTTCTTTGTGCTGGCTTGGATCGCCACGGCGATCATATTCCTCTCGCTCTTTTACCGCTACCTCGGCATGGAACGGCGTTCCCTTCTCTGGATGCTGATGCTCGCCGATCAACGGGGGATTCCGCTGGAGAAGGCGGCCCGGGCCTTTGCTGAAGAACGATACGATCGGATCGGTAACCGGGCACAGGATCTGGCCGAATACCTTGAAGCAGGGCTGCCTTTGGCCTTGGCCCTTAAACGATCGGGATTGTCCTACCCGCAGGCCGTGCTGTTGGCCACGGAATTAGGGCAGCAGACGGGAGACCTCGGCGGCGCCTTGCAGCGTGTGTTGGACCGCAATGACGAGGCGGAGGTTGTTTTTCAGTCCGCCATGGAACGTGCCTTCTATTTGGTCTTTTTGATTCTCTTCATTCTGGCAATGTGGATCTTTTTTGCGATTTCGATTGTCCCCATGTTCTTTAAAATATTCTCTGATTTTGGCATGGAACTGCCGGATGTTGTTCCATGGATGGTGTCGGCCGCCGGCTTTTGTTCAAACTATTGGGCAGCCGTCATCCTGCTCGCCGTTTTCTTGTTCATTGCCTTGTTTTGGATTATATCTCGCGTCACCGGTTCCTCATTTCGCTATCTGCCCGGTTTTAATGCGAGTTGGAATTGCACGGATCGGAGTATCCTCATGCAATGGCTCGCTCAGGCAGTTCGCCAGCAGAGGCCCCTACCGGACATGATGCGTTTGATCTGCGGATATCTCACCCGCCGCGGCTTGCGCCGCAAATTGATCTGGGCAGTCAAGCGGATTGATCAGGGGATGGATTGGACGGAAAGCCTCCGTAAAACGGGTTTGATCCGAAAATCGGAGGCTGCCGTCTTCCAGTCGGCCGAGCGTGCAGGCAATCTGGCCTGGGCTCTGGAAGAAATGGCCGAAAGTAGCGTGCGGCGATCGGTCTACCGGTTCCGCGGATGGATGAATGTCCTGTTTCCAATGGCAATCTTGGCAATGGGGAGTGTCGTCCTTATGTTCGCAATGAGCGTTTGGCTTCCGCTAACAAGTATCATCCGGGTTTTGACATGAAGCGAACTCCAAAGACTACTGGTTTTATCTTATACGAAACCATCATGGCCATGGTTCTGACAATGGCATTGATTCTGGGAATCACACAGTTACTCACCATCGTTGCCCAGCAGAGCCGCCAGGCATGCCAATATGCCGTGGCGATCCAAGAAGCGGGGAATCAAATGGAGGAGCTGGTCGCCCGGAATTGGCATGAAATCACCATGGATCACCTCTCGACCATGACCCTTTCCAAAACATCGTCGGCTAGCCTCCCGGATGCGAAGCTCGATGTCGATGTCGTGGAGGAAGAGGATGATGTCCGGAGGATTTGTGTTCGCATCGATTGGTGTTCCGCGCCGGGTCAACGGAGTGGGCC
>JAFGFZ010000224.1 GCA_016930815.1 Pirellulales bacterium
CGTTGTTGAGCCCTCAAGCCAGCCGTGGCCAGGTTATTCCGCTGCAAGATATTGCCCCCATCGCCGAACTGGAAATCGCCACGGATGATCTCATTCGAGTCGCCACATCCTATGCCGACGTCCTCCGCGAGTTCAAAACTGCCCAATTGAGTGTCAAAACGCTTCAAACACTTCACCCCAATGCCAACATTACGGACTTAGAAATTCAAATCGCCCTTATCAATCTGAAAACCGCGGAGAGCAAGGTACGAATCATTCGAGCCATTGCCGAGAAACTTCTTGCCATGGCTCAAGCGAAGCTCGATTTCTTGAAGCGGATGGAACAAGGCGATGTGACTCCGCCCAACGGAGTGGCTCCAGGACAAGTTCACCCTCGCCTTGCCCAGGCCCAGTTGACAGTCGACATTCTCCAGATGATCTTGGCACTGGAGTAGTCTTAAAATGCATCCACGGATTTTCGGATTTCTGAGTGTTTCACCAGATGCGGAACCCATCTCGGATCCTCGCCTGGTCAGGGATCTCTACCGGTACTGGCGCTTGCGAGTTTTGTACGCGACAACGATCGGTTACGTTGCCTTCTATTTCGTGCGCAAAAGCCTTGCCGTGGCGATGCCAGTCATCGAGGAAGAATTTCAAATTCCAAAATCTCAGTTGGGATTGATGATCACGCTCTTTGGATTGACTTATGGAATTTCCAAGTTCGTCAACGGTTTCGTAGGGGATCGGTCCAATCCACGTTACTTCATGGCCATCGGTCTACTCGCCTCCGCCCTCGTGAATATTTTCTTTGGGCTCAGTAGCGGGATCGTTGCCTTTTGTATCTTTTGGATTCTGAACGGCTGGTTTCAGGGGATGGGATGGGCCCCCTGCAGCCGGACGCTTGTCAATTGGTTCTCGTCTACAGAACGCGGTTTCAAGTTCTCGATCTGCAATACTTCCGTTTCGATCGGTTCCGCCTTGGTTGTGTTCCTCAATGGGTATTTAATTGTGAAGTATGGCTGGAGGCACTGCTTTTTTGTCCCGGCTGGAATCGCCTGGATCGGGTTTCTGTTTATTCTGAACAGGTTGCGCGACCGGCCCCAATCCCTTGGTCTGCCACCCGTGGAACAATATACAGGCGATGCATTGGATGTCGGAGATACCAAAGATGGGAAAGGGATGACCTATCAGCAGATCGTTCGCCAATATATCTTTTTGAATCCCAGCATGTGGCTACTCTGTTTTGCCCAATTTTTCGTCTACGTGATCCGGTATACGATCCTTGATTGGGGCACGACATTTCTTAAAGAGGCCAGAGGGCTGGAAATTTTGCAGGCCTCTTGGATTATTGGCGGATACGAAGTTGCCGGGGTCGCGGGGATGCTGATTGGCGGCCTTGTGATGGATAAACTATTCAAAGGGAATGGCGGCAAGACGTGCGCAATCTACTTGGGGCTCTGTACGATCTGCATCCTCTTTTTCTGGAAATTTCCGATCCAGACATTGATTGGCAATGGGATACTCCTCTGGAGCACCGGATTCCTGGTTTATGGCCCGCAGTGCCTCATCGGTGTCGCAGCAGCCAACATGGTCCCTAAAAATGCCGGTGCCGCGGCGGTTGGTCTGACGGGATTGTTCGGTTACCTCAGCACGGTTCTATCCGGCTGGGGACTCGGATTCATCGTACAATATCTTGGCTGGGATGTAGGTCTTCGAATCCTGGTTCTTTCAGGGATCGAAGGCACACTCTTGCTGTTGTTGCTGTGGAATTCCAAACCGCTTGTCTCCGAAGAGACCAACGATCAGAACGCCCGGGAAGCATGACCCCCCGTTGTGGCATGTCTCCACGCGTGTGGAGCCCGGTCTCTCCGAGACCGGGAGCGGGTCTCGGAGAGACCCGCCTACACTTTGGCCGCGGCCTTCGGCTGCGTTAGGATATCCGGTCGGTTCGTGTCGCGACCCGTTGTTCCAGAGCTGCCCAAGTCTCCGTTTTGGTTAGCCCCCAGGCATGGGCCGTGGCAAGGCGAACTCCCCGCTCTAGTGCCGTTCTGAGCGAAGATGGGGCCGGCCGATCCGACGCGGCCGATTCCGGAAAATCGTCCATGCCCGCGAGAAAACCGGCCAGCAAATAATCGCCGCACCCGACTTCCGTGCTCGCGGTCTGTGACCGATCCTCGATCGAGCAACTGAATGCCAACGTATCCTGCATGATCATCGCTCCATGCTTGCCTCGGCTTAAGAGGATTATATCCACTTGGCGCAGCAGGCCGCGCGATGCTCTGACAATGGATTCCGGCTCGTCCTCAACATCGGTTCCAAGGAGTTCCTCCAATTCCGCCAAGTTGGGTGATATGAGGCGAATCGGGATCCGGGACAGAACGGCTGGATAATTCTTCCCGCTGGTATCGAGGATGACGCAGGCGTTTTTATTCGCGCACCTGGCCATGGCATCGAGCACATGATCCATCAGGCGTCCATGGGGCATCGACCCGGCGAAGACACACAAATCGCCTGTTCTTACCAGCTGGTCCAATCGGGAGACAAGCCCGCCGATCGACGTTTCGGAGCAGAGTTCTTCCGGGAACCTGAGATGAAAATGCCGGGTATCTCGGATATCCTCGACCGTAATATTGGTCCTGGTATTCCCTGGAACGGCAAGCATCTGAACATCCAAGTGCGGACCGTACGATTTGAGTTGCTCGCACATGGACGGATAATCCTGTGCGCCCCAAAGCCCCGTTGCAATCGACGGATGTTCAAGAAACGCTAGAGCCTTGCTGATATTCAGCGCTTTTCCGGCGGGTACCCTGGTATACGCTCGAACAACTTGGTGATCGCCCCAATCGAGGCCATCGACTTGGCAGCGCACATCCCATGCTGGAGTCAAGCCGACCGTAATGATACGTCCATGAGCCATGTCGGTTATTCTTTCGGGAATTAGCAGATCCGAGGCAAGGGTGCGCCGAGGGGTTCATCAAGGGGCATGGGGCGCCCAAGGGACCGGCGGACGACCACTGGGGCAATGGCCCTATCTGTAACTTCGCCAATCACAGTTGCCTGGTCTGTTTCCGGCACCGAGTGGAGGACCTCCAGGACATCGGAAGCACTCTCTTGAGTCGTTGCGACCACCATGGTCCCTTCATTGGCGACGAAGAGTGGATCGAGGCCGAGCACCTCGCATGCGCCAAAAACGGCGGGAGTCACGGGGAGCCGGTTTTCGTCAATCGACAAGGTCCGATGGCTCATTTCGGCCCATTCATGGAGCACCGCGGCAACTCCGCCTCGGGTGGCATCCCGGATCGCCCGGATTGGCAGATTGGCCTCCCGGAGCGCGGCCACGGCATCCATCAAGGGAGCACTGTCACTGGTGGGTGGCGGTTGGAAGGCCAGCCCTTCGCGGCAGGTCATGACGGCCATGCCGTGGCGACCGATGGGTCCTGAAACAAGGATCCTATCCCCCGGCACCAATGCGGCTGGCCCCGGCGGTGGCGCATGGATAAATTCGCCGACACCGGTGGTGTTCAAGTAGAGCAGATCGGCGGTACCGCGTGGCACCACCTTCGTATCGCCGGTCACCACCCGAACACCCGTCCGGGCGGCTGCATCGGCAATGCTGGCCAAGACCCGTATCAAGGTCCCGACAGGTAGCCCTTCCTCGATGATCCATGCAAGACTCATCCATCGCGGTACGGCACCAGCAACCGCGATATCGTTGACGGTCCCATACACGGCCAACGATCCGATATCCCCGCCTGGGAAGAAAAGGGGCGTGACAACAAAGCTATCGGTTGATAGGGCAAGCGGCCCGGCCA
The DNA here is from genome assembly GCA_016930815.1 of Pirellulales bacterium. Lineage (GTDB taxonomy): Bacteria > Planctomycetota > Planctomycetia > Pirellulales > Lacipirellulaceae > JAFGFZ01. Next base: position 3,792 of record JAFGFZ010000224.1, read on the forward strand.
GGGGTGGCAGGATGGCCGCGTCACCAAGAACGGTCAGAAACTCGTTTCCGATGGATGTTAGAATGTGTTCGCGGATCAGCCGGCGCATCAGCCGCCCACCCTCCCCATGCGCCAACGTAATGGTGGCACTGTCGCCTGAATCCGGCACCGGGCACGCATGTGCTTCCAGAGAATGGATCATGTTCTTTCCCTACCGTCGGCTTCGTCCAATGAGCCGGTAGACATTGTGCGGCCGCTCAACCATCAATCGAAGTTCCGCCTCGAGCACTTCATAGCTGAAATACTTGCGAGCGATTTCGTAGTTGGTATCAACCATTTCTTGCCGGTAGGAGCCATCATCGAGAACCCGCCGGATATGGTCGATGGTTGCATTGCGGAGAAATCCGTCAAAGACGATTGTATTGAATCCACACGGTTCGATATCCATGCGGTAGATTGTGTACCGGTTACATATAACTGGCTTCTTATAATAAATGGCCTCAAGAAACGCGTTGCCAAATCCTTCATATTCGGATGGATACGTAACGAAATCCGCCTGGGAAAAAACATCCTGGAGCGTGAAAAGGAGGCGTCCATCCGGGCCCGTCCCGCGTTCGGGTCGAATCCAATCAGCGACGTACCGGACATCCACATCGAGCAGCTCCGCGTATTCGCGGATACGCTCCAAATATTCATTCCCCTCGTCGCCCGATTCATGCGATATGACGAGCTTCGCGTTCGGGAGATTCAATCGCCGCACCACTTCAATCGCATGTTCAATCCCTTTCCGGGCAACAACACGCGTGGGCTGTAAAAACAAGATATCGTCCTCTTCAAGGCCGATTGCGGAACGGAACTGTTTCGAGTAGCCATCCGCCAGAACCGGGGGATTGGCAAAATCCATGACATTGGGAACGATACGGCACGAGAGTCCGGTCCTGCGGCTAAACTCTTCGCTCTGCGGGCTATTGATCACAACATGCTGGATTTGTGCAAGAGCCGGCGGAAAGGCGTAGTGGAGGAAATCATCGACCGCATTCACCAGAAACCGATCGCGTTCCCAATAGAAATCATGATGATGGGCAACGCAGCCGATCTGCTGCTCCTGGATCGCTTCGACCAATGCCAATCCCAACGGGATATTCATAGGGATGGTTAATGCATTCTCAGCAATGATCGCATCGACATTGAACTGGTTGATCGCTTCATTGAGCTGCGTGCGAATCTTGCGTGCTAATCGAATGATATCGTCCGTGAGCCGGGAATCCCGTTTTTCGGTACCAAATGCACGCTGGGAGATATCAAGGATCTCGGGATGATTGAAATGGGCCTCTGGAATGAGGGCGGTTCGATTGGCGGGCCGGTCCGAGGCACCTGTGATGAAGAAGCACTCGATCCCCGCCCGTTCAATCACCGACGCCCATTTCGCGATCTCAAGTGTCACGCCATCCGTCCCACGAATCCGCGTGGAAACAAACGCAACGCGTCGATCATACTTATTGTTTCCAGATGCCATGCAAGTCCACTCCCGATCGTGTTCCTTGACTCTTGAATCGGTAATACGCCGCGCACGCCCCCTCGGCCGACACCATGGGTGCTCCGAGCGGATTCTCTGGAGTGCAGGTGGTTCCAAAACAATCACATTCGGTCGGCTTGATGCGACCCATCAGGACATCGCCGGCGCGGCAGTCCGGGGATTCACGAGCTGGTTGAACCGTTCTAGGAAATCGCTCGGACGCATCGAACCGTGCCCATTGCGTCCTGAGCCGAAAGCCACCCAGCGGCACGATTCCGATGCCGCGCCACGGCCGGTCGCACGGTTCAAAGACATCGTCGATCGCGGCCATCGCCTGCAAGTTACCCGCGGCATGCACACTCCGCGGATAGCAGTTGCGAACTCTCGCCTCGCCCCGTTCGAGTTGCCGCACGCATTCCAAGATGCCAAGGAGCAGATCGACCGGCTCGAAACCGGTAACAACCACCGGGATTTGGTGGCGGTTGGCAAACGCTTCGTAGCAGTTGGAACCGGTCACCGTACAGACATGGCCGGCCGCCAGGAATCCCTGAACCAAATTGGAATCGCTTGCCGCAAGCATTTCCATGACAGGCAGAACCCGGACATGGGCCGCCAAGAGCGAGAAATTTCTTAATGCCAACCGATTCGCTTGCTGGACCGCAAGGGCCGTGGCAGGCGCTGTCGTTTCGAAGCCAACTGCGAAAAATACAACCTGCCGGTCACGGTTCGTCACTGCCATCTGGACCGCGTCGAGGGGCGAATAGACGATTCGAACCTGGGCGCCTGCCGCCCGTGCTCGTAGCAGACTCGTCCGGCTGCCAGGCACGCGAAGCATGTCGCCAAAACTGGTCAACATGATATCGGGGCGTTCCGCAAGCTCGATCGCAAAGTCAATCGATTCAAGGGGCGTGACACAAACCGGACAGCCTGGACCGTGTATAAGATGCACCTTCTTCTCAAGGGCCTGATCGATGCCATGACGTAACAGACCGTGCGTCTGGCCGCCGCAAACCTCCATGATCGTCCATACTCGAGACGCTGTACGCTGGATAGTATCCACCAGCTGCTCGCACTGATTGGGATCGCGATATTCGTCAACGTATTTCACGGAGATTTTCCGTTCGATGGTTCACCATGTCAGGGCTCTTCTCTTTCTGATCCATTCGGGAAATCAATCGTCCGTCCCGAAGAAGGTTCCTGGCCCTTTTCTGCTCCGTCCTCGTTGAAAAAGAGTTCTGACTCATTTTTTAACAGCTCGAAGACCTGGTTGGCTTCTTCGGTGTCCATTCGAGAGATTGCGATCCCGGCGTGGACGATGACATAGTCGCCGATTGCGGCATCCGGCAGGCAGGCCATGTAAATCTCGCGGCGGACACCCCCAAATTCGACCATGGCCCGTGGAAAGGGCGGTTCTTGCTCAATCCATTCAACAACTTTTCCGGGTACGGCCAGGCACATGGAATTTTCATCAACACAGGGCCCATGCATCACGGCGATTGCCGATGCATGGCGGCGATCGCCAATTGGCCGGCGGCCAATCCACCATCGCCCGGGGGAATCAAACCGGGTGGCCCCCACGGCCGGTTGTCATCCGGGGCATGGGCCAGCAGGAGTTCGGTCAGTAAACGATTCTGAAACACGCCGCCCGATAAGACAACCGGCAATTCAGGCCACAATTGGCAGATCTTTGCAATTCCGGCAGCCATCGCGCGGTGGAACCGCATCGCCATCCAGCCCGGCGGCGTCCCGTTCAATCGATCGTTCACAAGCGCCTCGAAGAGTGGCCGCCAATCCAACTCAAGAATTGTACCTTGCCGGACCGGCAGAGCGTAGCCCCCCGTCGCGTCGGGATCGGCGGCTGCTTCGAGCTCCATGGCCAGTTGGCCATCGTACGCGCGGTGGGATTTTCCAAGGACCACGGCTGCGACGGCATCGAAGAGCCGGCCGGCGCTCGTTGTGATTGGACAAAATTGAGGACGCTTGCAGATGGCCAGGATGGATTCGCGTGTCCCCTCCGGGATATCGGTTTCAAACAGAGACCCCAGAAGATCGGTGCGGCCGATTTCATGGAGCATCCCTAGAGCAATCCGCCACGGCTCGCGGATCGCCACTTCGCCGCCCGGAAGGCGAAATGGCCAGAGGGATGCAACGCGTTCAAATGCGGTCGCGGTCGCGATCAGGAATTCGCCACCCCAAATCGTTCCATCCGCCCCATAACCGGTCCCATCCCATGTGACGGCAAGCACCTTCCGGTGGAGCCAGCCATGTTCCAGCATTCCGGCCACCGCATGGGCATGATGGTGCTGCACGGCCAGAAGCCTTCGCCCCGGGGCGTCCGATTGTTGGCCAGCCGGCTTGGACGGATGGGCCCCAGGAAACCGTGCTGGATCCCGCATGATATTCTGGGCCCATGTCGTGGTGAAATAGTCTGGATGCGCATCGTGGACGATTGTTTCCGGATCAAACCGGTAGAGTTGCAGGGCATCGTGGATGGTATCGATGAGCCGCTGCCGGTTGCCGAGCCCTTCCTGGTCCCCGATGTGGGGGCCGAGGACCGCTTGGACACCGTTCGACCAGGCAATCGATCCCTTCAAATGCCCGCCAATGGCTAGCAACGCCCGCCCGGATGGCAAATCGAGAGAATATGGAGCGAATCCTCTAGCGAGCCGAATGATAACTTGGCGACCCGCGATCACGCGAACAACACTATCGTCGATCGGACGCGCGATCGGGCGGTCATGGTGCAACCAGAGATCGCATATTCCAGCAAGTCGATTTTGAGCGGCATCCACGTCGTATTCCAGGGGCTCTCCTTCGATATTCGCGCTCGTGCAAACCAGGGGTCGGCCAAAATCTCGGGCAATCATGACGTGCAACGGAGTGGTTGGCAACATGATCCCGACCGTATCGAGTCCCGGATGAATTCCCGAGGCGAGCCGAATTTCTGCAGCGGATCTTGCCTTGACGAGTACAATCGGATTGCATCGGTCCGCCAGCGCCGCCTGCTCGTTTGAATCGATGACTGCGATCTGTTTTGCATCGTTGATGGATGCAACAAGGATTGCAAGCGGTTTGGCTAGCCGCTGTTTCCGATGCCGGAGCTGATCAACGGCTGCTGGATTCGTTGCATCCACGAACAGTTGGTATCCCCCCAATCCCCGCACTGCAACGATTTGGCCTCGGCGCAAAGCCGCAATCACGGATTGCATTGCCTCCTCGCTCCCATGGGGCTTTCCGCCATTGGCAGCTGAGTACGCCAACACCGCAGGGTTTAAAGTCGTGCTCTTCCAGTCGGATTGGAACCGGGGATGACCGCGGTGATCGGAAATCCAGATCCGTGGCCCACATTGGGGACATGCCGTGCTCTGGGCATGAAATCTCCGATCGCCGGGTGTGGTGTATTCCCGTTCGCACGGCTCGCAGAGCCGAAAAGCCCCCATCGTCGTCTCGGACCGCTCGTAGGGCATCTGGCGGATCATCGTGTACCGCGGGCCACATGCCGTGCAGCTGGTAAACGGGTAACGATACCGCCGCTCCCGGCGATTGGCGATATCCTGGAGGCAATCGCCGCAGACTCCAAGGTCTTGAGGCAATCGGGCTGCCGGCGGCTCATCGGGCGCTTGGCGGATGATCTTAAAATCTACCTGGCCGCGGATTGGAACGACCTCGGAGTCGAGCTCGAGAATCGTGGAACCTTGGGGCAATCTGGCGGGAAGCTGCTCCGTAAATTCCGCTACCGCCGCCGTCTCCCCTTCAATTTCAATCTGAACACCCTGGTTCGTGTTCGTCACGGTTCCGGCAAGACCCAGCGACTGAGCGACATGGACAATGGTTGGACGGACGCCAAGCCCCTGGACACGCCCTCGCAGGATCAATCGTTTTCCGATGCGGTCTGTTGGCTTGGACACTTTTAAAGACATGGTGTGTTGGCCGGATTGGGAGCGGTGGCAACGAGGATTTCTCGTTTCTCGAGCAAGTATCGGTACCACGCGTCGACCCCCTCGCCGGTGGTCGCGGAAAGAGGCATCATCGCAAGAGATGGCTGGATGCGAAATGCATCTTCGGCCGCCCGTTCCAGTGAGAACGGGACATAGGGGAGCAGATCGATCTTGCTCAGAACAACCGCCTGGCTTGTACGGAACGCTTTCGGGTATTTGCCTGGTTTATCATCCCCCTCGGTCACACTCAACAGAATGATCCGGACATGCTCTCCCAGTTCATGGGACGCGGGACAAATCAGGTTCCCAACGTCCTCGATGAACAGAAAATCGAATATCCGATCGCCGAGTTGAGGAAGGGCCCTCTCGATGAGCGGCATTTCCAAATGGCAGGCTCCGCCGGTCGTGATCTGCACGGACGGTGCATAGGGCGCCAGACGTTCGGCATCGCGATTCGTCTCGACATCGCCAACAAGAACTCCGACGGAATACCCGGCACGCACCAGGTGTTCAGCCGTCTTTTCAAGGAGTGCGGTTTTCCCAGCACCGGGTGATGAGAGGAGCCGGACGACAAGTGTCTTCTGGCCAGCCATCCTCTCTTGAAATCGCTTCGCCGCGGCGCGACGCTCTTCGCGGATATCGCGGTTGATTGGAACTGTTTGGGAACTCATGGATGATTCGACCGTGCTAGTGGATGGATACAAAACCGTTTTGGATCCTATGCGTTGGATCGGAATGGAAAAATCAGCGAAAACTCCGCCCACGCTCCTTTTTCAGACCGGGCCTCGACACGACCGCGGTGCAATTGCATGATCCGCCACGTGGAATAGAGTCCAACACCCGTCCCGCGTTTGGCCTTGAGTTCTGGATCGTCGATTCGGGAGAATTTTTGGAACAAGTTGGTCTTCTGGGAAGGATCAAATCCAGGCCCCTCATTCCAGACAGTCAAACGCGCGTGCTCTCCCTCTGTTTTGATAATCACCCGGATCGTCCCGCCATCACGACCATATTTGACGGCATTCCTTAATAAATTCCCGATCGCTATCTGCATCAGCGAAAGATCGCATTCGGCAACCAGTGCAGGATCCTCATAAGAACGGTCGATTGTGATGTTCCTGGTCCGGCAGTCATCTTCGATCATGTCGATTGCGGATTCCACGACTTGAGAGCGGAGCTCGACATCCGGAAGCATCTGTGCCTGGAGCGAGGAGTCCTCCACCCGTGCAAGATTCAGGTAGTCGCGAATCAGGGTCAGGAGGTATTTCCCTTTCCGGACTGTTTTTTGGAGCTGCTCCCGCTGTTTCTCATTTAATTCGCCTAGATATCCTTCCACCAGCAACTGGGAATCCATCACCATCGACGCGATTGGGCTTTGTAACTCGTGGCTGACGAAGGCGAGCATCTCCGCATAGGCGCTGTTGGCTTGTGTGAGTTGTTCGATACGGTATGCTTTTTCGACCGTTTGGCTGATACTCTGGACGATGGCCCGATGCAATTGGACCTGATGTTCATTGTATGCGTTCCTCTTCCGCGCCCTTAGAATGAGGAATCCGACCGCTCGCCCTCCCACGATCAGAGGCGAGATGATACTAGACCGGATCCCTTCGCGCACCAACAGAGAGGCAATCGGATTCTCTGGATGTTCCTGCGAGAATTGTTTCAGATCGCTGAGGATGCGTGGCCGGCCTAAGATGAGTGATTCTTCCATGACCGTGCCCGACATGTCCTCCTGGTAATCCGCTGGCAGAAGGAGCGGTTCATACGTTGTTCGTGACCAGTAACTGGCCGCTCGCGAACCGTTGTCTTGAAGAAAGGCAAGTGTCAACCGATCACAATCGCCGACTTGGCAGAACGACTCAAATAAGAACTCCATGATCTTGGACAGGGACTCTTCGGCGGCGACCCGGTGCTGGATGGTATCGAGCATGAGTCGTTCTTCGGGTAAGCAGCAGGCGTAGAATTCCTCAAGCCCACTCTCTCCGACGTATTGTAGCGTGGCGGCCAGATGGATTGCGTCTTCAGCGAGCCGCTGGCTCATGCAAGACAATAGCCCCATGGCCAGACACGGCTTCGCATGGAGAAGATCGGCGAGGTCCTGATGGGCAAGGACACGGAGCTTCACTTCGCCGCGTGCCATGAGGTGCGCCGACCGCGGGGCATTGTTGAATAGGCTCATCAAGCCGCCCCAGTTGCCAGGCTTGAGGACATTGACCTGAATCCGAGCACCATCCCGCGCCTTTTTATAAACTTCCACCTCACCGAAAGTGACGACGAACGCCCAATCGTCTGGATCCCCCTCCGTGCCAATGATCTCCCCATCATGAAAGTACCGGGGAACCATTTTCTCCGCGAGCTGCTCCAGAGTGGCATCATCCACGGATCCAAACGATCCGCGCTGCTGGAACAGGGATCGAAGGACCAGCGATTGGCTCGCGGGGGATTCCTCCAGACCCGGATGAACCTGCACGGAATGGATTGGATTCGTATCGGAAGACATCGCTAGAGTTTTAGTCCGTGATCTGCGTTCATGATAGGATCCAGTATAATCATATGAACCGCATGCTGAACTTAGAAGCCCGGCTTTCCCACCTCGAAGCCCGGCTTTTCCAAAAAGCCGGGCTTCTTCGATACCATCGGGGCTTCTTCGATGCCATTGTTCCCTCGGAAACAGCCCTTTGCCCACGTTCGAAAATCTACCGGTTCGAGAAGATCGGCCGGAGCAAGATCACCGCAGTTTCGACTTGAGCAATGTCAGCAAGATATTAAAGTCAACCGGTTTCTGCAGGACCCCCGCCAAGCCAAGTTCCGTATAGTCGGTACTCATCTGCAGGGCATCACCGGCGGAACTGCAGACATAAATCGGCACGGTGCACCCGGCCATCTTCAAGTCGCGAACCATGGAAGTACCGGTGTCGATTTCTTCCATCATCAGATCCAGGATGATCAAGTCGGGACGCTCGGACTTGAACTTGCGGATCCCTTCCTCCCCAGTCGCCGCTTCGATCATGGTGTACCCGTTGGCTTCGAGTACCGTGCGCATGGATTGCCGGAAGTCCGGATCGTCTTCGACATAGAGGATAACATGCTTGCCGTCTTTCATCTAACAGACCTCGTGACCTGTGGATTGAAGAGCCGTTTCGAGAAATTCAAAAGCGGCATTCAGGTTGGTGCGGGCTTGGGATGATATCGATTCGCCAAAATCGTCGAATTGATAGCCCCGAATTCCCAAGGAATACCCGATGGTTGTCGCGCCGAAAAGATTATGGGCCAGGCCCAAGATCGTCTCGGGCATCATGCGATGTGTACTGAAGTCTGCATCCACCTTCGGCTCAAGGCGCCGGAAATGAAACGGTTCGGGGCCACCGATATCGGCGTCGACAAAGACCACGACATCGTGGCGGGAGACCATTTCAGCATGTTCCACGGCGAGTTGGTAACAGGATTCGACCGCCACATGTTTCAAACCCAGCTTTTCGGCCGCCGAGGCGAATGCAGGCCCGAGACCGTCATCCAGCCGGCCAGGATTGCCGTACCCAATCAACAGAATATCACCGCGAAGTATCATGATGGTTTTTTCATGTGGCAATTGCAGGTGCGAAAGCCACTCGATCATTGCTTGGTTTTCTCGTCGATGATTTCTCCGTTGGCATCAACCAGGATTACCGACAATGGCATTTGCCCCATGGCGTGCGTCGCGCAGCTCAAGCACGGATCATAGGCTCGTATCGCAACCTCCACATGATTGAGCATGGCCTCGCTGATTTCTGGTTTCCCCGAAAGATGGTCCTGGGCGACCCGCTGGACGGCCCGGTTCATCGGTTCATTGTTGCTGGTCGTCGAGACAATCAAGTTGCACATGGTAACCTGGTCGTCCTTGTTGATCCGATAATGATGGAATAGCGTGCCGCGAGGTGCTTCCAGAATCCCCACGCCCTCATCGCGTCGATCACCCCGGACGACCAGGTCGGTACCCTGGAGATCAGGATCATGGAGCAACTCAGCGATCTTTTCGATGGCATGGAGTACCTCGATCATCCGCGCCCAATGGTAGGCAAGCGTCATGTGATTCGGCTTGCCTTGAGTGACCGCCATAAATTCCTTTCGGGCTGATTCCGCTTCCGGAGTGTCAATGAAATCGCAGGTGTTGATTCGCGCGAGTGGCCCGACGCGATACCAGCCATTTTCCGGGCCAATTGATTTGATGAACGGGAACTTCATATACGACCAATCCCGAACCTCCTCGGCAATGTAACTAAGATAGTCCTGGTTATCGACCTGGTCAAAGATTTTTTTGCCATCGCGATCGATCGCGCGCAGGCCGCCATCGTAAAGATCCATGGCCCCATCGCCTCGGACGATCGATAGATGGTTCGATTCGAACGAACCGAACAATTTCGCGATCTCAATATGATCCATGGTGTAATCTCGTGCGATTTTCACGGCACCGAGGGACCATGCGATCATCTGGTCGAGGTCCGCAAGTAATTCGTCGCGTTCCTCGATCGACAGATTTTTATTGATGCCACCCGGAATGGCGCCCGTGCCATGGATCTTCTTGCCGGCCGTCAATCGAATCACTTCCTGGCCATACTTGCGCATGAAGATTCCCTGCTTGGCCAGATCGGGATACTTGGCCGCGACGCCAATCACGTTCCGAATCTTTGGATCCGCATCGAATCCAAACAAGAGATCGGGCGAACAGAGATGGAAGAAGTGGAGTACGTGCGATTGGAAAATCTGGCCGTAGTGCATCAGGCGGCGCATCTTCTCCGCTGTCGGCGTCAGTTGTTCACCTCCGACAAGTCGATCGACCGCCTTGGCGGCGCAGAGATGGTGGCTGACCGGGCAAATGCCACATAGCCGCTGGACGGCCACCGGCATTTCCCAATAGGGTCGGCCCTGGATAAACCGTTCGAAGCCGCGAAATTCAACGATATGCAGGCGGGCTTGCTGGACGTTATTCTCCTCGTCAAGGAGAATACTCACCTTGCCATGGCCCTCCACGCGAGTCACCGGTGAAATAACAATACGGCGTGTTTTGTCCTTCGTGGTTACCATCAGGGATATTCTCCAATTCGAATCAATTCAAACCATTGATCAATCGTATTTAATAAGCTGATAAGGCAATTCCACTGGCTCATTGCCCAGCAATGCAACCAGAGCGGCGAAAAGAGTATCGGCGGGCGGCGGGCAGCCCGGCAAATGGTAGTCGATCTTCACCACTTCATGCGCCGGGTAGACTTTGTCCAACATCAGTGGGACTTCTTCGTCATCCGGCACTTTCCCAGATGGATTGTACACCGAAGGGCCATTGAGATACGCCTCGTCAAGACACTCTTGCAACGGGACCATATTCCGCAGCGCGGGAATACCACCCATGGTCGCGCAATCGCCAATCGATACCAGGATATCGCAATGTTTGCGGAAATCCCGGAGAACTTCCACGTTTTCCTCGTTGCAGCAACCACCCTCGACCAAACCGATCGCACACCGCCCGGTGAATTCCTTGAAGTCATCGATCGGTGATTTGTCAAAATCGACCAGCTCCGCGACCTGCAGAATGCGATCATCAATATCGAGCAGCGACATATGACATCCAAAACAGCCGGCGAGGGATGTGGTCGCCAGTCTTGGTTTTTTTCGAGCCATTGCATTACCTCAGTCGATTCTTGTGGATCCGTCTGATTCGATCTCCGAGCCAATCGGTTTCAAGTCATATAAACGCCTCCCAATAGGTACCTGGAATGCGGTCCGTTTCTTCAGCAAGGCGCCAACCGGGCATACGTTCAATGCTTCATCGGTGACATCCGCATTCGTATCGGCAAGACGCGCCGCGGCGTTCACGGCGATTTGTTTATGCGCGCCCCTCCCCACGAAATCATAGACATGTTTGCCATCGATATCTCGGGATGCTCGCACGCATCGGCCGCAGAGAATGCAGCGATTGCGGTCGATCAGAATATCAGGGTGGGACGCGTCGATCTCGCGGTGAGGCCAGATATACGGATACCGGGGCGCGGTGATTCCGAAACGGTAGGCCATCGCTTGCAGTTCGCAATTGCCACTCATCTCGCAGAACATGCAAAAATGATTGCCCTCGACAAAGAGCATTTCAATGATCTGCTTGCGAAATTCCCGCAAGGATTCGATATCATTTTCAACGACCATGCCATCGGCGACGGGGGTGGTGCACGCGGTACCAGGCCGCCCATTCACCAAGACCGTGCACAGGCGGCATGCTCCAAAAGGTTCGAGTCCCCGTTTATGGCAGAGGCGCGGAATGTAGATGCCGGCCGCGTCGGCAGCTTCAATCAATTTCTGGCCCGGCAGGGCTTGGATTGCCACGCCATCGATGTGGATCGTGTATGTCTGGGACATGGATAACACCTTGTACTTGCCTTCTTTCAGGCGTGAATTGATTTTCGCCCGGTAATATCCTCCGATAAGGCAACGGCTTCCTTCAGATCGAAACTGCGTCGGAAGCCGTCCGGATCCTCTCGCACAAGAGATTCGTAAACGGACGGGAAATGATCCAGCGATGTGATCACCGGGCGCCAGGATGTTTGGCCCAGCCCGCACCGGCTGCACGACTTCATCATGCCGCCAATTTTCCGGAACTGTTCCAAGTCATTCGGTTCCCCTCGGCCATCCAGAAGGCGTTCGATTCCCTCCTTGAGCAGGACATTACCGACCCGGCAAGGTGTGCAGTAACCGCAGCTCTCATCAACAAAGAATTCCATGAAGGCATGAACGATTTCCAGGATGTTGCGCGTGCCTCCAAAGACCATCACGGATCCGCCGGTTGCCAGATCATCGAAACATATTTTCCGGTCGAACTGATCCTCCCCAACCATTTGCCCGCTCGGTCCGCCGATTTGCACTGCCTTCGGATCGTTCGAGCCAGCCATCTGGAGAACCTCTCGGAGTGTCACGCCGAAATCCACTTCATAGACCCCAGGTCTGGAGCAGTCCCCGCTGATACTCAGCAGTTTCGTGCCGTAACTATGCTCGGTGCCATGTTCAGAAAACGTGGCAGCCCCCTCCTCCATAATCCGGGTGACGCAGCAGAGTGTTTCGCAGTTGTTGACCACGGTAGGATAGCCCAGATATCCCTTCTGGGCCGGATAGGGTGGCCGGTTCTTCGGATCCCCTCGCAGCCCTTCCGCGGAGGTGATCAGCGACGTTTCTTCCCCGCAGACATAGGCACCCGCTCCCAATTGAATGCGAATGTCGAAATGAAATCCTTGCTTGCCATGGATGTTTTGCCCCAACCAACCGTCGGCACGCCGTTTGGCCAGAACATCCTCCAGATGGGGCTTCAGATAGGCATACTCCGCTCGCAGGTAAAGCAGGCCTTCCTGGGCTCCGATTGCATAACCCCCAATGGTCATCCCGGCAAAGATCCGATCGGCGAATTCCGTCAACAGCACGCGATCTTTGAATGTCCCAGGCTCTCCTTCATCCGCGTTGCAGATGATGAATTTTCGATCTCCTTCCGACGCCCGGGTGAATTCCCATTTCATGCCGCATGGGAATCCGGCCCCACCCCGGCCTCGAAGCCGAGCCGTTTTCAAAACGCGAATCACTTCCGCGGGAGTCATCCCCAAGGACTTGCGGATGGCTTCCCCCCGATTGACCGGCCCAAAGACAATAGGTCCAGGCTCGCGGATATTGTTCCGGACCATGGAATGGACGAGGGGACTGGCATTGTTTCCGTCCCCGAGTTGAGTGGCCAGCTGATGCGGGTCCATGTGCCCCCGTAATGTGCGGATCATCTGCCGGGCACTCTCTGGGGTCAATCGTGTCACGACCGCTTCGTTCACCAGTGCCGAGGGAGCTTGATCGGACATCCCGATGCAGGGGGTCCATTCGAGCGAGAACGCGCCATCTTCCGTTGTTTGGCCGAACTCGATCCCCAGTTCCTCGGTGAGTGCCTGACCGACTTCCTCGACTCCATGCAGCTTGTCGATAATATCGTTGCACAAGCGGATAATGATTCTGCCTTTGGGTTCCTTCGAAAAGAATGAATAAAAGGTGACAGCGCCATCGACTTGCACACGGGGAATCTGGAGCTCGCAGGCAATTTGATCGATGGCCTCCTCGTTAACGCAGCGGAACGCGTTTTGGACCGCGTGCAACAGGTCGATAAGACGCGCCGGATCTTTCCCCACATCGCGACAAGCCTTTTTGATAAACGCTTTGCAATTGCTCATCATTCCACTTTCTTATCAGCAAGCACAGTATCCATAAATCCCAAAATCAAGCTTTGACAGAGCACTAGGAATCCAATTCCAATTCGACGGTTTCCAGAATGACA
>JAFGFZ010000225.1 GCA_016930815.1 Pirellulales bacterium
CGTTGAGGATCGAATTGTGTCGTATGACGTAGCCAGAGAAGCACTTGTGGACGCGCAGCAGAAAGCTCATGAAATATGCGGGCTAGCTCTTCAACGACCAGCCGTTATGATAGGGCTCACTCACATATTTGTTCGCGTCCGGTTCGTTCGTAATCCGCATGGCATCGCCATCCCACTCAATTCTTTTCCCGGTCCGGATTGCGATATTACCGAGCAGGACGCATTCGGTGAGCAGGCCGGCCCATTCGAAATGGCATCCGGCGGTCTCGCCGCCCCGGCAGGCTTCGATCCATTCACCCCAAGTTCCCGAACGACGAGGAAGGGATTTGGGAATAGAGCCGAACTTCTGGGCTTGTTCCTTCGGAAAGATGTCCGATCCAAATATCACACCCTCATCACCGATGTATAGTTCTCCTCCAAAGCGGGGAAGCTGGATCCCTTGGAACGATCTGGGTACCGGAGGTTGGATTCCACCATCGTACCAGACAATCCGAACCGGTGGCATCTCGTCGCGGGCCGGGAAATCGTAGGTCACGATGGATGCCAACGGCGCTGTTTCGGGAAAAACCTTGGTTGCAGTTGCCTGAATTGAAATGGGATACTTGAGCTTGAGAGCTCGAAATGGGGTATTGATATGGTGGCAGCCCATGTCACCAAGCGCCCCAGTCCCAAAATCCCACCAGCCGCGGAAGTTCCAGGGATGATAGACGGCCGGCTGGGGTTCGTGGCCATTGACTTGTTCAAGTGCATAATGTCCTGATGGCCAATTCGCGACAAATGGCCGCATCGGGACCGGTCCAATCCAGAGATCCCAATCGAGTGTTTTGGGCACTGGATCTTGGCCTTTCGGCCGCAGCATGCCTTGCGGCCACATCGGCCGATCGCTCCAGATATGAACTTCCCGAACCGCGCCAATCGCGCCGGCCCAGATCAATTCGCACGTTCGGCAGGCCGCCTCGCTGGTATTCGGGGCAGCCGTGACCTGCGTGGCGACTTTCACCTTGCGGGCCGCCTCGACGACGACCCGGGACTCTTCAATTGTCCGAGTCAGCGGCTTGACACAACAAACATGCTTTCCCTTCGCCAATGCGGCCAGAGTGATGATGGCGTGGGTATGGTCCGGCGTGCCGCAATAGACCGCGTCGATCTTATCCCCTTCTGTATCGAGCATCTCGCGAAAATCGCGATAGCGGCGAGCTTGCGGCCAATTTTTGTAGGACCGATCCGCATAGACATCATCCACATCGCAGAGTGCCGCGACGTGGAATCCCGCTCCTTCGCAGGCCCGCATCTGGCTGTGTCCCACTCCGCCTATCCCAACCCCAGCGATGACCGGCGTTTCACTCGGAGATGGCCCTCCACTCCCCCCCAAAACACGCCGCGGCACCATGGTGACCGACGCCATGGCGGCAATGGCACCCTTCAATGCGGCTCGGCGAGATAGACTGCCGGGATCATGAAGTCGTTCGGAATCAATCCAATGGCTGGCAGAGGATACCTGATGGTTTCTTGTTTTCATGGATCTTTTTCTTGAAAGGGGAACGAATCATACAAGATCGCCAACTCGAATGCCTCGATTCGGGTCAGGTTGGTACAAGACGCCACCAATCTAGCAGATCCCAATTCAATCGACAAGAAATAGATTCTGAGGGTGGGAAAAAAGCAGGCAGAAGACAAGAGATAGGAGTTCCCCAGCCTATCGTGCAATCCATTCACCTAGACTGCGACTAAGTGAATTGACTGGCAAGCCAGCTCGGTGAGCGGAATCTGTGACAATCGCCGCCAAGTCCGCCTGGTCGGTTTGAAGCGATGTCAAGAGTGCCATGCGGCGGGTCCTTAGCTGCTCGATTGAATTGGCCACCTGGGAGTCCATTTCGTTCTGGAATTGGGCAATCCAGCGGTCGCGACGCCGGATCAACTCCTGGTGCCACATATTTCCGATGCTGGCCACTAATTCGGAGCCCAAATTCGATTCGATGTTCCAAGATGGTTCGCTTAATGTCCCAGATAATTGAATGGCGACTGAGATGTTGTGAATATTACCCAGTCCGGCAGTTATCATGGAATCTGCCGCCTGGCCCCCAAGTCGTTGGGCAACATGAGGAGTCAGTCTGATTTGATCCTGAACAAGATGCAGCGTGCCATCCAAACTGTCACCGCGCAAGGTCAATTCGGCTTCCAAACGGGCCATCGAAGAAGCCATGTCCAGAATGAGTAATTGATCATCACCAAGTGTAGAAGCCGGTAATCGAAGGTTTCGGCAATCCACTGTGAAATGATCCAAAGGCTCCTTGCCAGTACGATCGAAAGAGGCTTCCATTCGGATCTTCGCCGCACCCGATGTGGCCAGTTTGACACGTGTTGGCCGACCGTACCGTTTCGGTTGCGTTGTTAGTCCCACCACGGTTCCAACAAGATGGATTGGCTCGCTGTGTCCCGAAAGATGTCCCGAACCCTCCACGGCCAGCGAACGGATTAGGTAGTCAGGGTGACTTTGAGATCTGCTGAACAGAATATCCGACCCACGACTTCGAATCGGTTCGAGTTTCTTGCGGCAAGCCAGATGCCGAGCGAATTGGACCCATCGGACAACAGCACCAATACGGCCGGCCATTTCCTGGCCAAGGAGGTACTCGCTAAGGACTTCCGGTTCCAAATATCCGAACTTCAAACGGTCGCGGATCCAGGCCAAATCGTGCTGTTTGGCTTCCTCGATGGCCTGATGGTCGGCTTCGAGTTGCGGTTGGAGCTGTTGTAGTGCCGAGATGAACGTCTCTGTATCGCAACGAAGTGCATGGACTTTCGCCAATAGGTTACTCAGCTCGGCGGCGTATCGTAACGGATTATCGCGTATGTCGCGGAACTGATGCTCCAGTTGTTTTCCACGGCTGCGAAGCATGCGGGCTTGCTGCTCGAACCGTTCATATTCGGCTGGCCAACGCGTGGTAAAATCTTTAACCAGGTTGGGTGATTTCAGATCGCGACAAAGATTGTGTTCAAGATTCGCCGGAATATCATCCAGCCAGGCATCGATCTGTTTCGCATTGGCCTGGATTGCTCGACGCGCCCAGGATTCAACATAGGATGGTTTGCTGCGTTCCAGTGATGCGTCAATGATACCCGATGTTTTGCGTCTCGTGCCGAATTGCAGGCCGCGGATACGGCCGCTACGGATCACGAAGCGTCTCTTTAAAAGAGACGATGCTTCAATATCCAACTCGATATCGTCCGCCTCAAATAAGTTCCGGAATTCTTCATTTGGATCGGCAACCGCAATATCATAAAGAACAGTACGCATTCCAAGGATCGATGTCTGGACCTGGTTCATCTCCACTTTCGCGCCGACTAGCGTTTGCCCAGACTGGATAAAAGACCATTTTAGAAGCTGGGGAAGACAATATTCCAGCAACATCCAAATTAGGGCCACGGCGATGAGCCGGGGTAAGACATAACTCCACCGGACGATTCGTTTCATCGGTTCAGCCCCCATCGCATGCCCAGGTCGATCCCGAAAAGAATCCGAGTCATTCGATATTTTCGAATCGAAGAAACAACCCGGGGGTGAATCCATTTGAAAATCGGTAGGCTGATGCAATAAGCTGGATAAGCCAGGTAGGCGCCCAGAATCAACTGCCCGGCGACCACGGTGTTGTTCAAATCGCTCCAGGCAACGAGTGGCAGATCATAAAGTCGTGCATAGATCCCTCGAAGCGGCTGATAGGTGAGGACAATCCACCCCAGCTTATGAGCAAAAGGATCCAGGGCCAGCCCGAACCAAGAAAAGACGGCTGCCGCAGCCAAGCCGATGCCCAGATTCACGCGTGTGGCAAACAGAACACTCCCAAGGATTAAAACCGTCAGATTCCCTTTTGGCAGAAGGCCAATGACCATGCCGAGCACCAATCCAAGTGCTAGCTGCCGCGGAGAATCATGGGTTGCCAGTGCCTTGACAGTGAACCGGACCGGTCCCAATAGCCAGACGAACATGCGTAGATCCCCCCTTCGATCGCGGCATCAGGGCGCGCGGCAAGAAATCCAAAAGTGCGCACCTGTCATCTATCTATCGTCCATGCAGCCTATCCACCTTGAGAAGCGAAATACCTCGATCCAATCCGGAAATTCAAATGCCCGTTCGCGTTGCCAATACCAGGCCCCGGAGGTTCGGGTTTAAGGAAACGCTTGGCATTTTTCAGCCAGTAATCGTTGATCTTGCCAGGAATGAACTGATAGGAATGTTCTTTGGTTTCCAGTAATTTCGGGTCGCCGAGTTCACGGAAGATAGGATCCTTGGGATTGAACCGGTTGAAAGTATAGATGCCATCCACACCTGCTTTCCAAGCCCGAAGTGCAGCGCCACGCCACAACTTCAAATCGCCTTCCGATTCGGGTGCACTTGAACTGACCAGCCGTGATGCGCTTAAAACCGCGTAGACGGGCACCTTGTATTTTCGTCCCAATGCAACGAAGTTTTCCCAAGGCTCGAAGCGGTAATAGCCGCCGACCGATAGGATATCGACGAGGTCTTCTTCCATCCAATGGACAAGATCCAAACCGATCTCTTTGGAGAACCCAATCGAATCCGGCACACGCGCGGCGATTAGGAACGGACGTCCGCGCTGCTCCGCACGGGAATCCGTCATCGCGCGCACTCGTCGAAGCAGATCCGTCATTAGATCGCACTGTTCTTGCGTTACGGGCTGGCCTGTCATCTGTTGCTTGAAATAGACTGGATGGCGCCAGAAATCGAGTTCCAGTCCGTCAACATCGTAACGAGTCGCGACATCTTGCAAGATGCGAAAGATTTTTTCGCGGGCTTCGGGGAGTGCGTAATTCACTGCCGACCAGCGATGGCCGCCGTGGGGGAATTTCTGGCCTGTTTGACCCATCAATAGGTCCGGATGGTCTTTTTTCCACTGGCAGAGCATGGTCGGATCGCCCGAATCATGCGTGTCGTTTATTCGCATCGACCAGAATATTTCCCAGCCTTGATCGTGGCCAAAATCGATCATGATCTCGAGAGAATCATACCCAGTCTTTGCTTTGAGCTGATGGGCCCAATCCACGACAGCGCGATCTGCCGTGGCGCGAAGTTCCGTTTCATCGCTATGATGTGTGTAAACATTGACGATTCCAGTGCAATAAAAGATGGTGTCAACATGGGAACCGACCAGAGGAGATGTCCGTTGACGAAGAAAATTCTCGGCAGTTACCGGTTCATCCACATCCGGCTTTTTCCGGCAATCGTTTCCGTCGTTGTTCATGATAATCCGACGTTCCCGATGTGCGGCCTGAAGCCGAGCCTTCTTCATGGCCGATTCCTCGGCAACACATGGGGCCACGAACAGGCCAATGAGGCACGTTGTCATCAAGTTTCGCATCATGGATATCTCTTTCCTCTCTATAAATAACTTCCCTGGGCTTGCTTAGTAAAACAAGCAATTCTGAACTACCGTGGGGCCAAATTCCCGGCTGGCGTGGCAGCGCGAAGTTCCGCAATCATTCCCCGCGTGGCCGCATCAACGGCATCTTGCCAGCGGGCTGGTCCGAAACGATCCATATACTCGGGCCGCCTGTAGGCGAAAAGAAGACCGCGCGAATTATTCACTATCGCGCCGAAACCTCGATCATCAAAAGCACCGGCAACATCCGTGGCCGTCCCGCCCTGGCTTCCATAGCCGGGAACAAGGAACCATGTCTGTGGCATGGTGGCACGGAGCTGGGCGAGTTGGTCTGGATACGTCGCTCCTACCACGGCACCGACAGCCCCATATCCGTGCCCTCCTAGCGTTTCCCGCGCCAGGGATTCAACATGGGCGGCCACATGGGCGTAAACGGGTCGACCATCCGCCTCAAGATCCTGAAACAAACCACCGTCGGGATTGGATGTCTTCACCAATACAAAGAGACCACAATGCCGGGCAATGGCCACGTCTACGAAAGGCCGCAAACTATCTCCCCCTAAGTACGGATTGACCGTTACCGCATCGGCTGCCAGAGAATCCGGAACCCCTGTATTCTCAGGAGAATTGAATTCAGACGAACCTAGCAAACCACGGGCGTAAGCCTCCGCCGTGCTCCCGATATCACCGCGTTTGGCATCCAGAATGACAATCAAGCCACGCGATCGCGCATAGGCGATGATGGAGGCGAGCGCATCGATACCAGGTGCCCCAAATTCTTCAAAAAAGGCAGACTGAGGCTTCACAACGGGTACCAGGGGAGCCACGACATCAATCACTCCCCTGCAGAACGTGCTGTAGGCGTCCGCGACACGACGGTTGTCCAATTCATCTGCGTCGCAAATAGTCGATGGCAATAGGGCGCGCCGAGGATCCAGGCCCACGCATACGGGATTTCTCCGTGCCTGGATCGCTACCACAAGCCGGTCCATGAAATGAGTCATGACCATCACTCTTATCATAAACAATTCCAATTTGCCATTGATTGAACATGGAGGCAGAGGATCACGTTGGAATGACCCGGGCACCCGGCATCGTCCTGTTCCATGGATGGCAATAATTCCATGGACCAATCCCTATCATGGTATTTGCACTCCATTTCGTAAACCTGACCCTCAAACGACGAAGTTTGCTCCAGTCTTCGGCATTTTCTTATCCGTTGCGGATTCCCAACTCTCTCGATACGATATCCGCATATGGCTTCTGTGCAAACGGGCACATCCCCATATTCAAGATTCCGATCCATTGGGCCCACCCCGGCCGATGGCCGCAATTAACAATGTAGGCGGGTCTCTCCGAGACCCGCATTGCACCCTGTCATAGCATCCTGAAGGATCCCGCACCAAATGCTCTGTCAACTTTCCAACTTGGGGTAGCCACGGTCGTCCGTCCGTGGCATATCGCCCTCTGACGAGCACAGTTCCCCCATATCTTAAACTTGACGGAGCACTAGCACGGCAAAATTCTAATCCGGCAGAACCGCAACCCAATTCGATATTCCAATCACGAAATACAAAAAGAGCACGAATTCTCGAATTCTTAAAAATTCAAAACAAAGACCGCGAGGTTGGTATCCACGCCATGATGACAAATTTAAAACGCACCCAACCTATTTTCTCGAGCGTGGATGATACGGTACCAACGGTCGCCGCCCGGTTAGGGGCATGGGATGCAGCGAGCATTATTATTGGGATTGTTGTCGGGACAGCGATTTTTAAATCACCGCCGAGTGTATTTCAGAATTCGGCCGGGCCATGGCAGGCCATGCTTGTTTGGATCCTGGGCGGTCTCTTATCACTGATTGGCGCTCTTTGCTATGCCGAATTGGCAACGACCTATCCGCGTTCGGGCGGCGATTACGAATATCTGGGCCGCGCCTATGGGCGCTGGCTCGGCTTCCTGTTCGGCTGGGCCCAATTGGCGGTGATCCTGACCGGAAGCATTGGGGCCATGGCCTATGCGTTTGCCGATTACGGCCAGCGGCTATGGACGCTTCCGGACGCAGCCATTGTCTGGCTCGCCGCTGCCGCCGTTGTCGGTCTCTCACTAACGAATCTGGCCGGGATCGTGGCTGGGAAATGGATGCAGAATGTCCTGACAACCGCCAAGGTCCTTGGATTGCTTCTCGTGGTCCTAGCGGGTTGGCTGGGCTCTTCGTCGGCCACTTCAGTATCGGAAACGGCGCATTCTCCGATCGGCCCCGGTGGTTTTGGACTCGCCATGGTGTTTGTCCTTTATGCGTTTGGTGGTTGGAACGATGCCGCGTTCGTTGCCGCCGAGGTGCGTGACCGTCGCCGGAATTTGCCGAAGGCATTATTCCTTGGCCTCTTCGGGATCACGCTGATCTACCTGCTTGTCAATGCGGCCTACCTCCGGGTCCTTGGATTTGAAGGCGCTCGGCAGAGTGCCACCCCAGCCTCCGATGTCTTGGAATCGGTCCTGGGTAATTGGGGTTCGAAGAGTATCAGTTTGCTTGTCATGATTTCCGCCCTTGGCGCGATCAATGGCATGACACTGACCGGATCCCGAATCTATGTATCGCTTGGCAAGGACCATCGTCTTTTCGCCTGGCTTGGCCAGTGGAATCAAAGGCTGTCCGCCCCGGTCGGCGCCTTGGTTGCCCAGGGGCTGGTTGCGCTCTTGTTGATCTTCGCCGTTGGCACGGAATCTGGCCATTTGGCGATGAACCGGCTCGCCGCCGCATTGAATTTGAAGCCTCTACCTGGACGGGAAGACTTTGGCGGCTTCGAAACACTGGTTGCCGGGACAGCACCTGTCTTCTGGTCTTTCTTTCTTCTGACCGGCATTTCCGTATTCATCCTTCGATATCGCGATCCAGACCGGCCACGGCCTTTCACAATGCCCCTGTACCCACTTCCGCCAATTCTCTTTTGCGCCACTTGTATTTATATGCTTTATTCGAGCGTGACTTATGCCGGCTCCTTAGCCCTCTTGGGCGGTGTCCCTCTCGCGATCGGCGTCCCTCTTTATATCCTGAGCTGCTGGCGAAAACGAATGGATACGGCCTCTGGCAGCTGACCCTCGATTGGGAACTCTATTGAACTAGAATACGGAATATGGCATATTAGCATATCGTTTCGGTTGAGGCCTGCGACGCCAATGGATCCACTTGGCACAATTCATGATCTTGGTTCGAAAAGGCCGAGCCAAAACCGATCGGGCCGTAGCGCAGTCTGGTAGCGCGTTTGACTGGGGGTCAAAAGGTCGCTGGTTCGAATCCAGTCGGCCCGACTAAAAAAGCCTTACGTGACAAAGAGTTACGTAAGGCCTTCTTTTTGCGC
>JAFGFZ010000226.1 GCA_016930815.1 Pirellulales bacterium
AGGGGACGGGAGTCTTTTTTAGATTGACGAAATATTTTCTCTTGGAGTAGACTTTGTGAATGCCTCGACGAGCGCGTTCCATTGAAGGAGGTCTGGTCTATCACATTCTTAACCGGGCGAATGCGCGGATGACCCTTTTCACGAAAAAGGAGGACTATGCTGCGTTTGAGCGGGTATTGGAAGAAGCGATTGCCCGAGAACCGCTCCGATTGCTGGCCTACTGTGTGATGCCCAACCATTGGCGCATGGTGGTGTGGCCGAAACGCGGGGCACATACGCAGGTCTCTGAGTTCTTTCGGTGGCTGACGGTTACGCATACGCAGCGTTGGCATGCGCATTACCATGCGTCGGGCACCGGGCATCTGTATCAAGGGCGATTCAAGTCGTTTCCGGTAGAATCGGATGAGCACCTTTACACGGTGCTGCGTTACGTTGAACGCAATCCGGTTCGTGCGAACCTGGCGAATCGAGCGGAAGCATGGCGCTGGTCCAGCGCGTGGAGGCACTACTGCGGTGACGAAGACGCTCGCCGACTGCTGGCTGATTGGCCGATTCCTCGACCTCGCGACTGGCTGAGTCGCGTGCAGCGTGCACACACGCAGACGGAACTCGACGCGTTGCGTCGCTCGGTTTGCCGCGGCCAACCGTATGGGGCGGAGACTTGGTGCCAACGGACCATCGAGCGACTGGGGCTTCAGTGGACCGTCCGCCCACGCGGACGTCCTCGCAAGCAGGATTGATATAACGCCACGGACTCAAAAAAGATTCCCGTCCCCTTTTTTTATCAAAAAAGATTCCCGTCCCCTGGTATCCCTTTTTTTATCAATGGATATCCGAAGCGATTTTATCCACCAATACTCAACACCCGAGGAGAAAATTGCTCTGTTTCGTTCGCTTTTCCGCGGACGGGACGATGTTTATCCTCGTCGCTTCGAGAGCCGGAGGAGTGGGAAATCGGGTTACAGTCCCGTGTGTGCTAACGAATGGGTATCGGGATTGTGCGATAAACCAAAGGTAAAGTGCGCTGCGTGCTTACACCGTCGCTTCCTTCCCGTTACCAACGAGGTGATTCGATGGCATCTTTCCGGCCAGGATGCCGAAGGTCGCGATTTCGTCATGGGTGTTTACCCGATGCTTCAGAACGAGACCTGTTTTTTCCTCGCAGTGGATTTCGACAAGGCACAATGGCAGCAAGACACCATGGCAATCCTTCAGACCTGTCGTCGCTTGAACTTGCCAGCCTTTTTGGAACGGTCTCGTTCGGGCAACGGGGGGCATATTTGGCTATTCTTCAAAGAAGCGATCCCGGCCGGGTTGGCGCGCCGACTCGGCTCGCACATCCTGACCGAGACGATGGAACGCCGGCCCGAGGTCGGTTTGGATTCTTACGATCGATTCTTCCCCAATCAAGACACTTTGCCTCATGGTGGTTTCGGTAATCTGATTGCTCTTCCACTGCAGAAGCATCCACGAGAACTAAACAACAGCATCTTCCTCGACGAACAATACCTCCCTTATCCCGATCAGTGGGCTTTCCTTGCATCTGTCCGAACGATTGATCTGGCCACGGCCGAGAAGGTGGTTCTCGATGCTCAGAGGCGAGGGCGCGTTGTTGGCGTCCGCATTGCCCTCATGGAAAAGGAGGATACCGAGCTTTGGGTCATGCCGCCCAGCGAACGGTCGGTTGGTACCCGACGCAAGGCGAGAGAATCGATTGCCGGGCCGTTGCCATTGAGCTTGGAACTGATTCTTGATGACCAGATCTATATCGCTAAAAAGAAATTGCCACCAGGTCTCCTGGATCGGCTGCTGCGTCTTTCGGCATTTCAAAATCCCGAGTTTTACAGAGCGCAGGCGATGCGTCTGCCAACGTACGGCAAACCGCGGATCATTGCTTGCGCGGAAGATCACACGCAACACATCGGTATCCCCCGCGGCTGCCTGGAAGACGTACGGAAGCTTCTATCGGACCTCGGCATCAGCGTCGCGATCCGGGATGAGCGATTCACAGGTATCCCTCTTCATGTCGAGTTCCATGGCCAATTGCGACCGGAGCAAGAGACTGCAGCCTGCGCCATGTTAGCCCACGAAATCGGAGTTCTATCTGCAGCGACAGCATTTGGAAAAACGGTAATTGCCGCAAAGATCATAGCCGACCGTGGTGTGAATACCCTGATTTTAGTCCATCGGCGACAGTTATTGGAGCAATGGGTGGATCGGCTGTCGGCTTTTCTAAACCTTCCGCCAAAAACGATCGGCAGAATGGGCGGCGGGCAAAACAGGCCAACCGGTCATCTGGACGTGGCGATCATTCAAAGCCTCATACGCAAGGGAGTTGTTAAGGATTGCGTGCGAGACTACGGCCAGTTGATCGTGGATGAGTGCCACCATCTTTCGGCGTGGAGCTTTGAGCAGGTTGCACGGCGGGCAAGGGCGAAATATGTATTGGGGCTGTCGGCCACAGTCACTCGCAAGGATGGCCACCACCCGATCATCTTCATGCAATGCGGGCCGGTGCGCTATCGCGTTGACGCAAAAGCCCAGGCAGCGGCGCATCCGTTCCGGCACACGGTCCTGGTTCGACCAACGTCGTTTCGCGCGCATGTACAAGCAAATCCGGATTTACGAATCCAGTTTCAGGATTTATACAAGGAACTTGTTGTGGACGATGCTCGCAATCGTCTCATCTGTGATGAGGTGATTGAGGCCGTTCGGGAAGGTCGATCTCCGCTCGTGTTGACGGAACGCAGGGAGCATCTGGATTGCCTGGCGGACCGATTGTCTTCGAGCATTCGCCACGTTGTCGTGCTGCGTGGCGGCGTCGGATCCAGAAAATCGCGTGGGATCACAGCCCGGTTGGCAGCGATTCCCGAAAGCGAAGAACGGGTACTGCTTGCAACCGGGCGATATATCGGGGAAGGATTCGACGACGCGCGTCTGGATACATTATTCCTTACCTTGCCGGTTTCATGGCGCGGAACCATTGCACAGTACGTCGGAAGATTGCACAGGCTGAATCGTCATAAGCGTGAAGTTTGCGTCATCGACTACGCCGACCTGAATGTGCCCATGCTGGCCCGTATGTTCGACCGTCGCTGCCGCGGCTATGAAGCGGTGGGGTACACTGTTCTGGTGCCCGGCAGCGCGGTACCCGGTTGGCCAGCCGATATCCCGCTTCCCGTAGATCCGCATTGGAAAAGCGAATACGCGGCAAGCGTGCGGCGGCTTGTTCGTGATGGCGTTGATGAGTCTTTGGCAAACCTGTTCATCCCTGCAATACGCCCAGAGGCTTCCAACCCCGAAGGCATCGAGCGAGCGCGAAGTGCCAGCGAGGCGTTTCTTTATCGGCGGCTCGAGACGTTGCCAGAAACCAAAGGACTCTTTTCTCTCAATGCCGAATTGCCGATTCCCTTCGACGGCTGGGGAAAAATGGAAGTGGATCTATTGTGTGCTAGACGGCGCCTTGCCATCGAACTGGACGGCTCCCAGCACCTGGCTAATGCGGATGCGTACCGTCGCGACCGACGAAAAGATGCTCTCCTGCAAGAGAACGGCTACTTTGTTCTACGCTTTCTTGCCGAGGACGTGAGCAAGCACCTCGATATGGTACTCGATACAATCCTGCGGACACTTTTTCATTGCTCCGATCGATGAATCCGCAAACGATGTGCTATGAGAGCCGTTGCCGTGCAACATGCGCGCACGGTGCGAGCATCTTTCAGGATATTATGACGGGATGGCAATGCAGCTCACTCATTTTCCCACAGTTCATCAATGATTTCTACAGTCTTGTCGACCAGCATCTGTCCGCCTTCCGGACCGATGATGTTGCTTTGGGGAATTGCCGAATAGGATCCAGCGGCTTGGGCTCGTGCTGTCGGCAAATAGCTGCCGAAGCCGGACATTTGGAGGATGAACGTCTGCGTCGCTTTCGAGCGGGCTTTGATGCGGATCCCATATTCGCAGAAGAGTTCAAAAGGATTGGAGCAAATGACCAGATCGCCCAACCGCACGACGTGGATCTCGACGGGATACGTCGCGTTCGGGTCCTTTTGCAATTGTTCGTAGCGTTCCACCACCCCATGATGCCAGTCTCTGGCCATGAAAGCCACTTGGGCCGCGCTGGCCGGATCTTTATCGACCTGTGCGATCACCTGGTTATACGCAGTCAGGGCTTCCCGGTACTGTTCCTCGGAAATCTTGTTTAGTGGCAGTTGCAGTGTGGCGGCGACATGTTTCAGCACGGGGTCGGCGTACTTCTCCTTCTGGGCTACGTCGAACGTGTGACTGACGGAAAGATCAATTCGTCGGGCCAATTCCTCCATTTCATCCATCGCGCGCAAAGCCCGCATCCGGGCATTGGCTGCCTTGTGCAGCAATGGTCTTGGAGATAAGTCGCCCGCCGCGGCGCTCCAGCCTAGCACGACAATCCCATCGCCATAGCGGGCTTTCAAGTTCTTGCGAACTGGAAGCCAGAAGTCCGCGTTGATGGAGGATCGACTTTCGACTACCTGAGAGGGACAGGTCACGTTGACGAGGATCGCTTTCAAGTTATCTTGCTGATCATAGAAGAAAATCGAGCCCACGTCATCGTCATCCATGCCTTCCAGATGGATGAAGTCGGGTCGATTCGTATTGCCGTACATTTGCGCCGAGCCGTCCGCGTACACAACCCGGCGACTGAAACCAATGCTATTGCGGTCCAGCCCATAGGACATCTTTCCCGGAACGAGATTCTTCCAGGCGGCCACGATGCCGTCACTGATTTTATCGGCGAGGAAAGTGATGGTCTGGTCAACCGTCATGGTCTGATCGTTGACCGGGATACCCGGCGTTCCCGGTTGAAGCACGGGGCCGGTATGGGTGTGCGTCGCGGTCAGAACAATGTGTTGGACGTCGACCGATGCATCTTTCCGCGACACCATGTCTCGGATTGCCTGAACAAAGACTTCGGGTAATTGTAAGAGGTCGAGCGAAACCAGAGTGGTCCGCTCATCGCCGGATTCGAGCGCGACCACATTGGCCGTTAGAGGCGTTTCAGGCTGGGTTGAAAGCCGCAAGCCAAATTGTCCCCATAGTGCAACCGCCTTGTTCGGCGTGATATCGACCGATGCGGTACCGACTTTTAATTCGGCACAGCAGAACGGTGCCGGCATCGCAAATGCAGCCAGAAACAGGCTGAATGTCGTCGTGAAGTTGGCGCGTCGAGATGTGCTACTCATCCAAGCCTCCTTTCCAACAAGATGTCACAGATGAATTAACTCTCGCCGAACAATCGGCCGGAGTCTCTGATTCCACCAGTCCTGCATCATTGTGGGGCACAGCCGGTATTTTAGTCAACCTTCGTTCCCATGCGGACGCTCTTACCGTTCCAGCCTTCCGTGTCGTCGACGATTGTTTCTGCGTCGGAGTAGTTGTTGAACGACATGGCATCAAATTCGTGCCAAACGGCATCATCGTTCATTATCAATTGACTTCCTTTGCCTTTCTTTGTTCCGCTCTGCCTATCCAGTCGGGATTCGGCGTGGGCATGATAGCCTTGACTTCCTTGCGCCAGGCGGCCAGCTTGCCGTGAAGTTCGCTCACCTTGACCGGATTTTCATCGGAAAGGTTCTTCACTTCGCCAACATCATCGCGGAGGTTGTATAGTTCGAGATTCCCGTCTTCGTACCACTCGATGAGTTTCCAATCACCGTCGCGCACGGCGCCGCTGGGGGCACCGCCTTGGTTGCCATAGTGGGGGTAGTGCCAGAACAACGGCGCATTGCGGTGGAGTTGGCCTCCTTGAAGCAACGGCACGAGGCTGATGCCGTCGCGATGCTGCTTCGGATTCGATGGTAAACCTGCGAGTTCAAGGATGGTTGGATAGAAATCAGTGCTAATGACAGGCGTGTCACAGACGCTGCCAGGCTTGGTTGTGCCGGGGGCGCGGATGATCCATGGTTCACGGATGCCACCTTCGTATAGCCAGCCTTTGCCGGCGCGGAATGGGAGGTTGGAAGTAGGATGGCCCTCGGAAGTGGAAAGACCGCCATTGTCCGACGTGAAGATGACCACGGTGCGGTCGGAGAGGTCGGTTCGCTCCAGTGCGTCGAGCACGCGCCCAATCGCTGAATCCATCTGTTCGAGCATCGCGGCATAGGCGGCGTGGTTCTGAACGTGGCGAACCTGGCGTCCGCGTTCCTGACCCCAGGTGACAGGTGGCGCGTTCGCTTGCTTGCGTTGGTACTTCTCAATCAGGTCGGAGCGTGCACCAATGGGTGTGTGCACGGCAAGGAACGGCAGGTAGGCAAAGAATGGCTTGCTCTTGTTCGCCTCGATGAAATGCACCGCTTCATTGGCAATGCGGTCGGTACTCTTGGGATCGTCCCCCGGATTCGGCGGTTCGTTACCGGATGGATAGTAGAACTGTCCTTTGCCGACTAAACCGGGGCCAAAACCTTGTCCGTTGGGCGAATATTCTTCAGTTCCAAGGTGCCATTTGCCAGCGAAGAAGTTGGTGTAACCGGCGTCGCCTAACGCCTCAGCGATAGTAAACTCTTCAAGAGAAAGATGATCGGCATTGGGTGCGGAACGCAGTCTGGCGTTGCGTTGGCCGGGAATAAAGTCCGTGATGCCGGTGCGCGGAGGATACTTGCCAGTCATGATACTGCTGCGCGTGGGCGAACAGACGGGGCAGGCGGCATAGCCCTGCGTGAATCGCATCCCGCCCGCAGCGAGCGCATCGATACTCGGCGTCTCGTAAAACGTACCTGGATGATTTGCGCCGATGTCCATAAAACCGAGGTCGTCGGCAAGGATGAAGACGATGTTGGGCTTTGTGGGCGTAGCCTCATCAGCCCGGAGGACAAGCGATGGTACCAGTAACAGTGCCGTGCAACATATGAATTCATGAAGTGTTCTTCGGTTTACCATGGGTATCCCCTTCGCAGTATCGATGAGTCGCCTCTCAGCTCTCGGAAGCCTAACATTTCATCCGACCTGCATTGTAGCCGTGCCAGATACCGTGTCAAAACATGCCCTTTCTAATTCGACTCGCTTATGATATGGAAGCAATTCTAGCGCCGGATCATGCGAGAGGCTGTTGGCCTCTCATACACAACGTTCCTACTGGAATCCTAAATTCGAGTGCGACTAGTTTGCCCTTCGGTACTTCCGCATGGATCAAGCAGCAGGCCAAGAAACTGGATTTTGATCTCGCGATCCATCCCCGCGGACGACCAAAAAGACCTGCCAACCGAGAAGAATGTCATAAATTTTCTGACCTATTTTTTTTCTTTGGAATGGCACCCCATGTTAACATCATGTATTATTTACATGCAGAATTTGTCCCAATGTCGCAAATTGAACAAAAGGAAGGCTTATTGTGAAACAAGAAGAAATACTCGAGAAACTGGCCGCAGGTGAGCTAAGTGTGGCTGAAGCAAATCAGCTTCTTTCGCAAGCTGAGCACGAGAAGCGACGATCGCTTTACTGTAAAGTCAGTCAGAAGGGCGCGTTGAGTGTCTATGGTTTGCAGCGAATGCCAGTTACACTGTACGTGGAGCAGTGGGAACGGTTGCTTGATTTCGCGGACGAAATACGTCAATTCGCGCAAGAAAACGCGGCGGAACTGAACCGCAAGAAACTCAATTAGGTGCCAAACTGCTGCTGCCAAATCAGGAAATCGTTTTCGTTCACAAGGCAGAATTCTCAATGGGAGAGACGCCAACTGAATCCGAACTCTTGAGCCTGTTCCAGTTCTCGCTGGAGATGCTCTGCATCGCAGGCGGCGATGGTTTCTTCAAGCGGGTTAATCCAGCCTTCCAGAGAATCCTGGGCTATAGCTCGAAGGAATTACTTTCCCGTCCATTCTTGGAATTTGTACATCCCGAGGATCAGCGGAAAACAGCACATGAATTGAGCAAGCTTGTCAAGGGTGTTCCAACAATCCATTTTGAGAATCGCTATCGCTGCCGGGATGGATCCTATCGTTGGCTGTCATGGACAGCAATGCCGCAAGAGAATGGCAACCGCATCTATGCCGTGGCCGACGATGTAACAGATCAAAAACAGGTGGAAGTGGAACTGTTTGCCAGCGAGAAACGCTATCGGCAGCTTCTTGAGTCAATCACCAGCTACACCTATTCCCTGGAAATTCGAGACGGAGTGGCCCAGTCAACGTCCCACAGCGCGGGGTGTCTGGCTGCCACTGGCTACAGTCCGGAGGATTTTGCTGCCGATCCGTATCTCTGGATCAACATGGTGCATCCGGATGACCGCGATTCCGTCCGGAAACACGCTTCCCAGGCACTTTTACGAGGCGAAAAGGAGCCGATTGAACACAGGATCCTCCATCACAATGGCAGCATCCGGTGGGTGCGCCATCAAATCGTTTCCCACTATGATCCAGAAGGAAAATTGGTTCGCAACGACGGTGTCATCCAGGACATAACCGAACGAAGATTGAGTGAACAGCGGTTCCGACTTCTTTTCGAGTTCGCTCCCGATGCGATGGTCGTGGTGGATGGAGAGGGGCAAATTCTCCTTGTAAACTCACAAACGGAAAAAATTTTCGGATACACCCGCGACGAATTGATTGGCCAAACGGTTGAACTGCTTGTTCCAGATCGCTTGCGCGAGCGCCATGTCGCAGACCGCGCGGAATATGCGGCAAAGCCCCGATCGCGAATGATGGGTATGCACCCCAGTCTGAGTGGCCTTCGCAAGGATGGCAGCGAGTTTTCCGCGGAGATTGCCTTGTGCCCGATTGAAACCGATACAGGAATGTTAGTCTATACCGCCATTCGGGATGTGACTGATCGCACGCGCGCAGAAAAGATTCTTCAGGAAAATCGTGCGCAGTTATTGGCCGCTCAAAAAATCCAGGAGCATCTCTTACCCAACAATCCGCCGATATTGCCTGGATTTGACATTGCCGGGTCCTTGTATCCCGCCGAATTTGCAGCAGGAGATCACTTCGACTTCCTCACGATGCCTGATCATTGCCTCGGTGTTGTCGTTGCCGATGTTGCTGGACACGGTGTTGGACCCGCCATCCTGATGGCTTCAACCCATGCATATCTGCACTCACTCTCAGCAACTAGCACGGCAGTCAATGAAATCCTATTCCATCTGAACTGTATCGTGATTGAAGAGACAGAACCTGACCGGTTTGTCACGGTGTTTCTTGCTCGGCTCGATCCCCTCGCTCGAACTCTCGTGTACTCCAGTGCAGGGCATCCGAACGCGTTTATTATCGATAGGTTAGGTAACGTAAGTGCCGTTCTCTCCAGCACGTCCTTTCCAATTGGTGTTGTACCAGATATTCAATTTCCAGCCAGCGATCCAATCCCCCTTCAGCCTGGCGACATTGCCTTGTTGTTTACCGATGGCTTAGTGGAATCAACATCCGTTCAGGGAGACCAGTTTGGGCAAGACCGAGTGATTGAGGTTACCTCGCGCTACCGCGAGGAAAATGCCAGTCGAATTATCGAAGCTCTTTCCGAGGCGGTGAAGGAGTTTTCTCACGGGGTTAAGCTCAACGATGATGTCACCATCGTCGTGATCAAGGTGAATCCTGGAGATTGAATTGCCCTTTTCTATCGCACCTCAAAATACCTTGCTGTTGAGTTTTCGTCGTGTCTCCTGCGTCTCGGTGTGACGAGTTTTGAAACACACCAATACAGCGGCCAAACCGATACTTCCAAATCTCTCGCCGGTGGGACGGACCGAAGGTGTTGGGCTATGTCTTGTCGGGTGTTTTTTTGAGATTCTCAAAAAAGCATGGGATTATGATACGATCGATCGGCGATCAAATCACGCGCATCCTCAATACCCACCGACATCCGAATCAGACCAGACGATGTCGCTGATCAGAATCAAGCCAGCTTAAAGGAATCGCTGCATTGCCTTTCCTCGATCCTCGGCGTAGGAACATCATCGGGAACATCATCATGACGCCCAGCACCAGCAAGGGTAGCGCCGTAGGCTCAGGAATCAGGACCATACGCCCAGATCCATCTGCCGAAATCCAGTTCAGTCCGTCATCAAGGCTCAGTTCGAAGAAGACATCAAAGAATCCCTCAACGATGCAACCGCTGTCGCCGGTAACGCTCAGGTCTGTCACAATGTACTGGCCAAGTGAAGCCAATGTCGGGCTTTCCCGTATCTGAATCTGGCTATCGGGTACGCTCAAGAGCAAGTGCGTCAGTTCCGTCGCGTAAGTGGTTACGGCCCCTGATACGATGCCGGTATCTATCCAAAATTCCACGTCGTCCTCCCAACCCTCCATGTGGAATATGGTTACGGAGGGAATCGTGATGTTGCCCCTTATGAGGAACGCGACAGCAACCTCGTCATCGACTTCCGGCAGACAGAATAAAGTGCTGGGATTACTGAGCCGCATGTTATCGAGATGGCCGTAGCCATTGAACTCAGCATAAACGAAATCCCACTCATATTGCGTCAACCCGGGCAACGGGAACAACACTGCCTCTGGCGGGCAATCAACGTAGACCCCCGCTGATATAGGGCTACCGGCAAGGCAGGCTACAAGAGAGGCAAACGCTTCTACTCGGAATGAGATTCTCTTTAACATATCATTATGTTTTAATGTTATCAACAAGATCTGAATCTTGTCAACCAGGTCCGCACGGATTCCTGTGGCTGTGCGCGCTTACGCTCGCGACGAGGTTGTCTTGGTGCGAGATGGGGGATAGTCATGCATGCGGCCAGCACGCGCTTCGGCCATCGCCGGTATGTGGTCGGATTTCTCAAACGCTTCATGGGGCTCCGGCAACGCGGCCTTTCTTCTGCCGCAGAAGACCTTCCCAATTGGGCCTGACAGGATCGCTGGCAGGAACAATAGATCACCGACCAGTGCCATCGAGAGGATCGTGATCATCAGATAGCCAAACTGCTGGGTCGGCGTGAATGTGCTCGTTGCGAAAACGGCCAGGCCCAAGCCGGCGAT
>JAFGFZ010000227.1 GCA_016930815.1 Pirellulales bacterium
CTATATATTTACGAAAGTGAATATATCATGGATGGGGGCGCACTTCATATTTCAGGAGATCTATCTGTTGGATATAGTCGACCTGAAAATAAACCCAGAATCAATCTCTCTAATAGCGCCGCGGTTGTTTGCGTTGAAGGCGCTATCCTTCGCATGGAGTCTACGCAACCATTCATCAATGCTGGTAACGCAACCTTGGATGTGGATGAAAATAGTCTTGTTATTGTTTCCGCAGGAGCAAACCTCCAGGCTGTGTTTGGCACATTTCGGAATGAAGGTCTTATGCATACCGCCGGACAACCGCTCACAATCGCAGCCGACCGCGAGATTCACGGTCTCGGCGACCTCAGCTCTTCCTCTTCCGCGCAGCAAGTTGATGTTTACGGTAAACTTTTAGCGGACGATGGAATGTATGGAATCTACCTAGCTCGCTTCCATGTTCACGCCGGAGCCGTCGTCGATCTTGGGAACGGCGGTGGGTACTCTGGTACACTAGCGCCCGATCACCGTTCGAGCATCAGCGGGGGTATTCTTCGAGCCAGATATCTATCGATATCCGGTGGACTTCTTGGCGAGTTCCTCCATACCGGAGGCGACGCTACGTTCGGGACGATCAGTTTCGGCTCGGATACAACCTACCGTCTCACGGGCGGAAGTCTGACGATCGGTCGTAAATTGGCGGAGGGAAGAATTGACTTCGATCATTCTAGTGCCCAGCTCCGGTTGGCTGACCGGGCCTACATGGAAATGGATAAAATTATTATTCGCGACAAGGACAACGCGTCGTTTGCCGCAGGAACGGATTCGCTGCTAGTTATTGCACCAGGATTTGATCCGGATGCCGAGTTCGCTTCATTTTCTAGCGACGGCATCGTCCACGTCCGCGGGGAAACGCTCGTTGTGCCTGAGGGCTATACCATTACGGGCGCTATCGAATTGCCTGATCCCGTAATCAACCACGGCTCGGTGGAACCCGGTTTCGTCATCGGGAAAATGCGAGTCCATGGAGACTATATCCAAGAAAGCACGGGAACCCTGGTAATTGAAATCGGCGATCTCCCATCTCAGAATGGTTTCGATCAGCTAGGCATCAGTGGAGATGCCTGGTTGGATGGCCGGCTCGAAGTACGACTCATTGACGGATTCATTCCATTTACTGGATTGACTTATCCCATAGTAACCGCAGTCGGTATTCATGGGACCTTTGCGGACGGAATATCGACGCTTGATGTCCTAGGTGGTGGTACCTTTGATGTCGTTTATGACGAAGGACTCGGCGATGTGTTGCTAACCAACTATCGCGCCGAAGTACTGCCCGATTTGCCCGGCGACTTCGATATCGACGGTGATGTCGACAGGGATGACCTGAGTGTATGGCAGACCAACTTTGGACGACCCGGACCTCAAAATCATGGGGATGCAGACGGCGATAACGACGTCGATGGAAATGATTTCTTGATCTGGCAACGTCATTTTGGAACAGACGACTCGGGAATGGCTGCCCCCAACGCCATCCCCGAACCCACGGGCATGGCACTCTTGACTATTGTATTGATGTTTTTGTCGGGAATGTTCTGCTTGTCTCGGTGGGCTGTTCGTGGATGCTGCACGGTAATTATGATCGTCCTTTTGGTCGGTACCGCGCCTCGCTGGGCGGCGGCTGATCAATCTCTGGATGGCGACATTTTCTGGACAAATCCCGGAATCGGCAACTGGGACGATCCGGCCAACTGGTCCGCCGGCGTTCCGATTCCCGGAACACATGCCGTCATTGACAACGGTGGTACGGCACAAATCCTAACCGATGGCGATATCTCCGACCGACCCGACCACACGTGGATCGGCCGTAATGACTCCGGAACACTTGAGCACCTGGCCGGAAACCGGATTTTTGGAAGCATTACACTCGCTCAGAATATCGGTTCCACAGGAACGCTCATTTTCGGCGGTGATGCGATAGGCCAGTATGCCGCAATCCAACACGGACAGGGCACCGGGAGCGTTACGATCACGGGCGGTTTGCTGACCGTGAACACGTTCTACGCCGATCAGAGCATGCCCTGTTACCATTCGGGTGGGACGGTCGTCGTCGAATATATGTATCGCCTTTTCGGCCGGTATGAGCTGAGTGGTTCTGCGCACCTCCAAATTGATGAATACAATACACGTTTCGACCACGGGGAATTCGTTCAATCCGGAGGCCACCTCGACATATCAGGGGTAGATTTCGACGACGGCGCCGTTTATCGAATGCAAGGCGGTTCGGCAACGCTCGCGCGCGCGGCCGTGCACGATGGTCTAATCGAGTTGTCTGGTGGGGAACTCGACCTTGGAAATCTCATTCTGCCTCCTCCAGGCATCTTCCAAGCCGGCGGCAATATGGTGGTTCGTGGAGGTACTCTGATCATCTCAGACAGCATCGAGCCTGGCGCGGCCCCAATCACATTCGAGCCTGGCGAGTGGACCATCGACACGCGAGGTGGAATTGCGAATTACAGCAATGCCAATATGCCCGATGTAACTCAGGCATCCTTAACATCTTCAGTTGACACGATCACACTCTTGCCTGCTGGAATCAATACAAGCCATTTTGCGAGCTTCAC
Source organism: Pirellulales bacterium (assembly GCA_016930815.1). Classification (GTDB taxonomy): domain Bacteria; phylum Planctomycetota; class Planctomycetia; order Pirellulales; family Lacipirellulaceae; genus JAFGFZ01. Next base: position 2,604 of record JAFGFZ010000227.1, read on the forward strand.
CCCTTTGGGAATCGTGCACGTGGCTGGGAGCCCCCTTATGATCCCCCGGCCGGCTCGAATTAATGGTGTCGGAGATTTTACGGATCACCTTGTTGTGGACGGTGTCTTAATAGCGCGTAGGACTTTTGATGATGATTATGGTGCTATCCATGCTTACGATGGTATCGAGATCTCTGGCACGGCGTTTGTTAATCTGGCGGAAGGTAGCCTTACTGTCAATGACAACACGAGTGGGATCTTTGGTGGAGCACTTCGTGCGAAACACCTCAACATTGGCTTCGGCGCCACGGGCCGATTTCTACAGCATGGAGGGAGTTTCGGCGACGGCGACAACTCATCCGGTGGCCCGATTATCCATGTGGGTGAAGGTGCCGGTGGCAATGGCTACTACGAACTATCAGGAGGCGGTATCGAAGCCGA
>JAFGFZ010000228.1 GCA_016930815.1 Pirellulales bacterium
GCGAACCGCAGGACCCCTATGCCGACCCGATGGGTTGGGTCAGTGGCTACAGCACGCCACCCGGCACACGCCGCGCTTGGGGCAATGGCGATGGCCGATTTCTCTATCCACCCGAGGCTGCAGCCAATGGGCGCCCAGCCAAGCCGGTCCTGGATCCGCCAGTCAGCTCGATCCGCTTGGAAATGTTGCGGGACGGCATCGAGGACTATGAATATCTCTTCCTCCTGAAAAATTTGATCAGCAAGCGAACCGGCCAGTTGACCGATCGCCAGGTAGCAGAAATTCAACAGTTCCTCACCGTACCGCCCGAGATCACGTCCGATATGACCCACTTCACGACGGACCCGACACCGATTGAGATTCGGCGTCAGGCAATAGCACGAGCGATTGAGGCACTAACGGCCCAATGATGCACCGCATCGCGGGCACGCGGACAGACGGCCCTGGCGGGCCTTGGGGATTTTGAGGACTGCGCCGCAATGGTGGCAGGGAACGCGCTGATACCCGGCGCCGGCCAAGAAGGCATCGGAGGCAGCTCGTAACCGCTCTGTTGGCGGGATCGGTTGGGCCGAGAGGTCCGCCGGTGCGTTGGCCGGAATGGACTCGGTCCCGGCCAAAGTTCGAGCCCCGACCACGTGGTCGCCCAGCACCTTGGAATAGGCCCGGTCGTAGGCCTGGAAATCGACGTTCCCTCCCATGCCACGCAGGACCTGAATTCGCTTTTCCAAAGGTGGATGCGTGGAAAATGCCGACGCCAGATTTCGGCGTTCCCCTTCACGCAAAGGGCGAACAATGTACATTGGAGCAGTGACTCTGCTCTGGTCCGCTTGTGGGATGGATGCCATCCCCAATTTCTCCAGCGCCGACGCCAGCCCTTCGGGCCAGCGTGTGTACATGGCACCCGAAGCGTCCGCCAGATACTCCCGCCTTCGAGACAACGCGAAATAGATCAACTGGACTAGAATTGGTGAGAGGATTAGGAAGACCGCGGCGATCAGCATGAGGATAACCTGTGCGCCACCGCCGCCGCCACTATGATCTCGCGAGCGGCGTGATCCTCCTCCATACCACATGACCCGCAAGCCGATATCGGCCAGAATCACAATGGCTCCGAGCATGATACCGGCCGTGGTCATCAGCGCCACATCCCGGTTCTTGATATGTCCAATTTCATGGGCAACCACTCCCTGCAATTCATCGCGGTCGAGGAGTCGCAGGAGACCGATCGTGACGGCGACGGCCGCCTTTTGCGGATCTCGCCCAACGGCGAAGGCATTCGGCGAGGGATCGTCCACGATGAAAACACGGGGAACTTTCGGCAATTGGGCGGCGATCGACATCTCTTCGACAATATTGTAAAGCTGCGGATGATCCCGCTTCTCAATCTGCCGTGCATGGGCCATCCGAAGGAGCACGTCATCCCCTTGGCTGTGAGAAAAAAGCCACAGAACAAGCCAGATGCCCAAGGCCGCCACGCCGCCCACCAGGGCACCTTGCTGCTGCCCTGAGAAGAACATCCCCAGCGCCATGCCCACACCGACGAGGATCATTCCCATCGCCGTGACAATGATCCGACTGCGGCGTCGATTTCTCTCGATCTGCTCCCACACGGCTTTTGCCCTCAATGTCTTGTACCATCAAGAGATCCGCCTGCTGGCCGGCGATTCCGGGTATTCAGCAACCGGTGATCCGTTTTCTCTTCATTTCCAAAGGCGTTTTTAGGGGCGGCCGATCAATAACTTTCCGATTGTGCTGCCCTCACCCCTGCCCCTCTCCCAGAGGGAGAGGGAACCATAGAGCAAGTTATTTTTCAGACGCTGCTTAGCCAAACTGAACTTTCGGCACTTCGCGTTCGGCATCAACTTCGATCTCGAACAATTCCGCCCTATCGAAGCCGCCGCTGATCAAGTTGGCGGGAAATACTTCGCGGGCGTTGTTATAACGTGTTGCCGCATCGTTGTAAGCTTGGCGAGCAAATCCGATACGGTTCTCCGTGCTACTTAGCTCTTCCTGCAACGCCAGAAAATTCTGGTTGGCCTTCAGATCCGGATACGCCTCAGCCAACGCGAACAGTTTCCCCAGGGCCGCTCCGAGGATTCCCTCAGCCTGCCCCGCGGCCGCTGGACCCTCTGCGGACACGGCCCGGTTGCGCGCCTGGATCACCGCGTCAAAAGTTTCCTTCTCATGCTTCGCATAGCCTTGAACCGTCTCGACAAGATTCGGAATGAGATCATGCCTCCGCTTAAGTTGCACATCGATTTGCGACCAGGCATTATCCGTCTCGTTGCGTTTTCGAATCAAACCGTTATAGATTCCGACAAAGTACCCCGCAACAATTACCAGAACAACGATCAAACCGACAAGCCACCACATCGATATGTCTCCTATACCTGAATCATTGGTTACCGCGACCGGATCATCCTTTACCTTCCTCCTGACTGGCCGGTGATGCGAACTTTCCCAAGTATGCCCGGACGTTGTCCAGCGGTTCACTTTGCTCGCCAAGAAGATTTTTAAGGAGTGTTTCCAGTTCGCCTTTGTCAAACCATAATCCGTGCCCGTTCGGGCATTCGTCCAGGATCAAGTTGCCTGGATGCGATGGCGCTCGGACCGGAATTAATTTACTGCGACATCTCGAACAGATCCGACGTGGCCCGGCACGAGGCAAGCGATCCAGATGTGCTTCCAAATCGTGGTATTGTCTTGGGATGCCCGCTATCTCAAAGAGCTGTTGGAGTTCCTGAGCATCGAACCAGATCCCGCAACAGTCCGGGCAGGCATCCAGTTCGACGTTCTCGTATTCCACGATGATCAGTGGTTTTCGGCAGACAGGGCACAGCATAATGCATCCAGCCAAACGCGTTCGAGATAGGAAAGGCAACCTCGAAACCAGTGTATCATCGGAAGTCGAAAAGGTCCATCTGGAGGGAACCGGCTCTCTTGGGCATGAGATTGCGGACACTTTCGGAGCTTGGTGCATGCTCTTGGATTCCTGGTGTGGCTAGTACATGGACATCATCCGATTCATCCGTGATCATGAGGGCTTCTACTCCATCTGGTACCTTATCCATCCCATCAGGTCCTAGAACACTTAGCGTGGTTGCCCAGATATCCGCCATGATAGCCGTTGGCGCCTTGACGGTAACTGACGCGACTCCGGTGGCTGGGAGACCGGTCCGGGGATCCAGGATATGGCTATAGCGGCGTCCTTCGATTTCTTGAAACCGGGCATAGTGGCCGCTCGTGCAAACCGCGGCCTCACCCGCCGGCAGTTCCATCAGGATACCATCCCCAAATGGATTCTTGACCGCTGTGGACCATGGATTGCCCTGCCCATCGTGGCCAAAGAATCGCTCATCGCCACCGATTTCGACCAAACCATCTTGGATATTGGCTTTTTGTAGGACTTCCACCGCCTCATCAACGGCATAGCCCTTTGCAATCCCACCCAAATCGACCTTGGCAGTTGCCAGTTGTTTCACAGCGCAAGTGCCGATTTGTTGGATTGCCTGCCAATTCGAACTGGACCTTGCGGCGTGAATCTCCGCGTCTGTCGGTAATTTTCCCCGCTTGCCAGCTTCGCGCCATAGTTCAATCAAAGGGCGGCAAGTAATATCGAACACGCCATCGGTTTCCTTGTAGACTTGTCGAGCCACGCTCAACACATTCCAGGCCTCCGCAGAAAGTTGGATTTTTTCATTCGCTTCCGCCCCGTTGAACCTGGAAATCTCGGATGCATCAATCCAATTACTCAATCGGGCTTCGATGTTGCGGATTCTAGCCTCAGCATCCTGAAGCGATTCAAGGGCAGATGCCCGCTGGTACCAAGGCACGACTGCAACCAGGGTACACGATGTCCCCATGATTCCCTGGGGCCGCCGGACGATGGCAATATGTGTCCCGCGGGTCTGCCAGAGGCCGATGCCAACGAGAAGGCATAGCACGGAAATACCCAAGATGAACCAGCCGGTTTTAGTCATGACTCGAATCGCAATCTTCATCCATGGAATGTTCACCTTTTTCTTGACGATCACTCACATCCAGTTAAAATACCAGACTCCGATGTCGTGGTGGATAGGTGGACATGCAACGATGGAGCCAATATGCCCATGAACAACAGAAGCAATCAATCCTGGTCTATCCCGCCCACCTTGATTTTCTCTCTGGCTTTCCTGTCGGGAACGCCTGTCGAGGCCCAAACCGAGACGAATCGATCCGCCGAGGAGCCGGCTGGATATTCATTGCTCGCGAATTTGATTCAGAAAATCGAGCCGGATGGGATCGGTATTCCAGATCGGGTACCCATGTATATCCGTTTTTTCCAGAGGGAGCTCATCAACGATGTGCGACTTTTTGCTTTCTCGGTAACGCCCCGGTGGCGCGATGATGGAATCCTCGAATTGACCGGATTCGTCGAATTCCAGGAAAACCGCGATATGATGGCAAGGTTCCTGAAACAACTTGGATTTGATCGCGTGGAGAATCAAATCGAAGTGCTACCTTCCAAAGAACTCAAAGATCAACTCTATGGCTTTATCGCAACCACCCATTGCTTCTGTTTCGATCGCCCCACTGGCGACAAAGAGGTGGTCACCGACTGCCTGCTAGGCGAGCCAGTCTATCTTTTGAAGGAAGCGAAGAATGGTTTTTTCTTATGCCACACGGTCGAAGGTTACACCGGCTATGTCGATGGAAAGAGGATCCGTCGCGTGGATGCGTCGGAGTTTTCCCAGTATCAGACTGGTCCGCAAATCGATATGACTCAGGACTTCCAACAGACCAACGGTCCCCGGATACCCATCGGATCCAGGATCAAGTGGATTAAAAACGGGCCGAACGGTGTGGTTGCGAAACTTCCCCAAGGAGACGAAATTCTCGTTCCTTCCGATCAATGCGTTATCCAAGATGGGAATCCGAATCCATCCATCGAACGAATCCTTGAAAACGCGCATCGCTTGTTAGGGACGAAATACCTATGGGGTGGCAAGACCTCCGACGGCATGGATTGTTCCGGCCTCGTTCAAGTTGCCTTTGCAACCGAAGGGATCCAATTGCCTCGGGATTCGAACCAGCAGATCTACTTGGGCAAGCTGACCGCCACCCGCTGGTATCGCCAGCAAATGCGCCGCGGCGACACGCTTTACTTTTTGGGGAATACCGGGAAAATTACTCACACGGGAATCTACCTGGGCGAAGGGAAGTATCTGGAATCGGCGGATCCGGGCGTGCAGGTGACGAGCCTGGATCCCAGCGACACGAACTACAATGCCCGCCGGAGTGCCTCTTTCGCATACGCGAAGCGGCTCATGGAATAGCCGCGTTCCATTCCACGTGGGTTGTCGCGATATATCCTCCATAGGCCGTCTTGATCATGGCGACATCTGGCTGGCCACGATGGATCCATAGACGATAGCTTACGGCAATCGGTTGATTCGGTGGAAACGTCCGGGCACGGACTCCCGGCCAGCCAATGCAGAGCGGGCCATAGCAGCGAGTCAACCAGGTGGGCGGATAGTCGGGGTGATCCGGCCGCACCAAGAGCGCGGCGCCGCTCGGTTCTGTTTGCCCAGGAAACGTGAAGGACATATCGACCCACGGCAGAGGCGTGTTTAAAAGATCGCCCTTCGAGCTCCGAATGGCGCCATTGGGCACGGTCACCACGCCATCCTGGCCGGGTGGAATGTCAAATCGAATTGTCAGGCCGCCGTAGCTTTTCAGGTCGCGGCCTTGCAGCGTCAATGGCCGGTCGATTGGAATCCAAACGAAGTCCAGATCAAGAACGCGAGTATCTCCATGCGGCCGATAACTGCGTATCCAGACTCGTTCGGTGACGACTTTTCTATCTTGGACAAACCAGCCATTCTCGACACCGAACTGGGCACCTTCCTGGTTTTGATCCTGAGCCAACCACCGGACCCATCGAAATTGGATACCACGGCCCTCCCAGGAGTCATAAACCCCATCTTCAATCTTGACATAAGGCCAGCCCCAGAAAATTCCATGATGATGGAAATGATCCTTAGGAAAATCGGCAGTTAGAACTTCGCCGTCAAGTCCATATAAGGGGTGGATATAGCAAGCACGAGTTTTCCGATGATCGGACTCCGGAACATGTTCCGCGACAATCCGTCCGTGATTGTATACCAGGACGCGTTTTTCGCCATCAAAGAGTCCTAAAGAAACTTCATTGATATCCCGGAATTGAAATCGAGGCGTACGATTCTGGCTGGATCCCTGGCTCGCACCCAATTCTTGCGCTTTTCTTAGGAAAAACTGGCGGATTTTTTCAGCTCCTTTCCCTGGGGGAATGGTTGCCATGATGCGCCCATCGGGGCGGCTTACCGATCCATCGGCGGCCATCGAGGCAATGCAACAGACGGCGGAAATCCCATCCGAGGAATCCTTCTCGAAGAGTTCCCACGGCACGGTCGAGTCCAATGCAACGTTTTCCGGTAAATCAACCGCCACATCCAATGTTAATTCGCTTGCCGGCACGAGCAAACAGGGAAGACTTCCAACCTGGCGATGGATTTCATCTCCGCGAATGTTTTGAGAATCCAATAGTACCGCGATCCCTGGAACGTTCCAAAGAACAAACCAAAATGATAGAGTCAAGGCGCGCATACGAAATTCTCCGATCAAGAAGTTAAATGTTCAACTGCTTGTTCCTGAGTGTATATTAGTGTATAAACTTTGTGGCTAAAAGCCATACATGAATAATCTCATATTAAACATCCCCGACTGATGTGGAGATAAGTGGCCATGAATCAACCGCAATGGGAAATGCTGCTCGCGGTGATCCGTGGCGAGCGTGTGGAGCCGCTACCGGTAGGGCTGATCATTGACAGCCCCTGGTTACCGAATTGGGCCGGGATATCCATTTTGGATTACTTTTCGAGCGAATCGATGTGGCTCCAAGCCAATCTCCGGGTTGTCCGCGAGTTTCCTGACATCCTTTTTTTACCCGGTTTCTGGTCCGAGTTTGGCATGTGCACCGAACCATCCGCGTTTGGCGCCCGGTGCCGTTGGGCCGAAAATGAATTTCCATTCGCGGATCCCGTTATCTCGGATCCCTGCCAGATTGCGTCCCTCGAAAAACCGGATCCGGCGGTTCATGGATTCCTGCCACTGGTCTTGAAACGGCTTGAACACTGCCAAGCCCAAATCCAAGAAGCAGGCCATGCCATCCGTTTTGCCATTGCTCGTGGTCCATTCAACATCGCATCGTTCCTGATGGGCACCACCGAATTTTTCATGGGCCTCCGAACGGATCCCGAAGCAATCCATGCTCTTCTGAATCGGATCACCGACATGCTCGTCGACTGGCTTGCGCTCCAGATCAAAACAATCCCCACAATTGGCGGGGTTTTCCTGCTCGATGATCAGGTTGGTTTCATTGGCAAGGATGATTTTCGCGCATTCGCCCTCCCTTATTTGAAGCGAATCTATGATTCATTCGACGTCGATGTTAAATTCTTCCATAATGATGCACGCGGTCTGATCTGTGCTGAGTACTTACTCGAAATGGGAGTCAATCTGTTCAATTTTAGTTTTGAGCATGGCTTGGAAGAAATTCGCGAATTAACGGGCAATCGCATCACTCTGTTGGGAAATATTCCTCCTCGGGATGTACTCGCGGGCGGCACTCCCGATGATGTCCGCCGCAGTGTCCGGAAAACACTCGACTCAATACAAGACACCACCCGGCTCATCCTCTCCTGCGGTGGTGGCGTTCCGCCTGGCGTTTCCACGGAAAATATCCAAGCTCTCCTCGACGCCAGATTTTAGTCACCGAACACCTTCACATCGACAGCGGCACCCTTCTGGTCCGCGGAGACGTAGGCGCTATAAATTGTGGAAATGGAATCGGCGGCAAGAAGGAGATCACTTTCAGGCGGTTCTCCATACGCGATTGTCCGGTAGAAGGCCTCCATCTCTTGCGGGTAGCCGGTGAACCAATCCTCGTCCGGTGATGTGCAAGCCCAGCCCTGTTTGGTACCGATCTTTTCGACGACGTAAATAGCATCGAAATTCTTTTCAGCCGGATTGTATGTCTGCATGGCCGTATTGGGATTGATGTTGCAGATCGATCGATGGTTATTCGCGCAGACTTCGAGCCAGTTGTGAATCCCACCCAGGACGATATCGGAGGTTACCAGCGTGGCAAGGGTGCCATCCTCGAATTCGACATGGATCATCGCAAAATCATCGATATCGTAGTAATCACATCGAATATGCCCCTCATCCCGGAATTGGGAAATTCGCGTGATTGCATGCGCGCGGGCCGATACGGATTTTGGGCGGATTGGTTTCCCGTTTCGCGCACGCCCTTCAACTCGTTTCAAATAGAGCGCGGCGGATAAGGGATGGCACCCCTTCCCAATCAGGACACCTCCGCCACAGCGGGCGGCATAGGCATAGTCAACCGAATGGGATCCGCTGTGGGCCTCTTCACCATGGATCCAGAGAATCTGAGCACCCGTTTTTTCCAGGATTTCCCGCTCTTTCTGAATGGCTGGGGCATAAACCCAGTTCTCAGCATACAAGAGCCGCCCGGCACTCGCCGATTCAGCGGCTAGCATCCGATCGACACTGCCCAACGCGGTTTCGAGTGCCACGCCTTTGTCGCAACGGTCCCAATGGAAATCGTTCGAGCCATTTCCAAAATACCCGGTGAGTGGCTTCTCGCAGATTACGAATTTATCCTGCTTCAGTCCAGCAATTGCCACCGGTTCGTGCGCCATGGGTGGAACACAGACATGAATCACGTCAACTTCGGAAAGGAGCGAGTCGAGCGAATCGAAAAAACGAATGTCCCGATTCATGGCATAGGCTTGACCACCCTCTCGATCCAAGGAATGGACGCCAACAACCTGGACATCGGTCCCATAGATTTTGGTGATCGCTTCATAATGAAACGTTGCCGAGAAGCCGGATCCAACAATACCGGAGCGAATCAGTTTTTTTTTCATTGTGCAAAATACGCGCTCCGCCGAGGCAAGCTCAACGGGCGACGCCGTTGGTGGATATTTCTTAGCCAAAGACCTCAGAATAGCCAATTAAAACAACGAACGAATTCACCACGAACACGAAGAACACGAAGGAATGATCTGCGAGCCTGTGGCTCGGTCAGGAGACCGGCCACAACATGGTTTTGTTAGACTCTCGAAATGGGAAACCTATCGAAGCGTTTCATGAAAGCGTCCACGGCTCCCGGTAGGTATAGTCCAGGAATCCGTTCGCTTCATCATCATCCACAAACTGTTCCGCTTCGGGGTTCCAACGTAGCTTCCGGCCGAGTTTCATAGCGATGTGGGCAAGAACGCAGACCGAATTGGATCGATGGCCAATCTCGACATTCGCAATGGGGTCTTTCCGGGTTCTCATGCATTGGAGGAAATCGGCCATGTGGTTATGGCTGACATAAAGATGCGTCTCCTCCGGACCGATTTTCTCCTGCAGGATCTCTTTCGGTCCCGCATCAATGCCTCCGCGCCAAACGTGCACCCAGCCATCACTGCCTTCGAATTTCACGCCCGCCGAAGCGGTCTTCATGATTAGTTTTACGCCATCGGCATAGGTCGCTTCGGCCTGAAACTTTGTATGGACATTGAACAGGCCACGAACCGGGAATTCCGCCGTCCCTTCGATTTCCACGGGTCCCGTAGTGTCGGATCCGTGGCCCCACTGGGCCGTATCGTTCATATGGGCTCCCCAGCCCGTGATCATGCCCCGGCAGTAAGGTTCGATCTGCAGCCAACCCGGCCGGCTGTAATCCTTTTGAGGATGGACACGGTGCTCGGTATACGGGGCATCGGGTGTCGGACCGAGCCAGATGGAATAGTCGAGGTTCGAAGGGACCGGCATCGGTTCCGGATCCCCGGTTCCTGAATCCATCGGAAGGGCGACATGGATGGTTTGGAGTTTGCCAATTCTCCCATTCCGGACCAATTCGCACGCCTTGCGAAAATTCGACTCGGATCGCTGCTGGGAACCGGTCTGCAACACGCGCTCTTTCGCACGGACCGCCGCGACAAGTTGGCGGCCTTCCCCGATGGTGTAGGTCAGCGGTTTTTGGATATACATATCCTTTCCCGCATTCGCGGCCGCGACCGCGCAGAGGGCATGCCAATGATCTGGAGTCGAGATCGTGACACCGTCGATATCCTGGCGGGCCAGCAGTTCACGGTAATCACTGTAAACCTGGCATTCGTAGGGCTTTCCAAGTTGATCGGCATAGAATTTTTCCACGACTCGCTTCGCATCCGCGGCACGGTTGGTATCCAAGTCGCAGACCGCGATGACACGCGCATTCTCTCGAATGCCCTGCTTCATGCATTCTTTCATGTCGCCATGGCCCATTCGCCCGGTACCGATGCTGCCGATAGCCAACAGGTTGCTCGGTGCCGACGCGCCAAAC
>JAFGFZ010000229.1 GCA_016930815.1 Pirellulales bacterium
ATGCCGCGTGGCGATCGATTGGCTTCAATGACGATGCATGGGCGCTTGCCTCTGCGGGTGTGGGGTACGAGGCATGGCCTGGCGGAAGCACCGATTTCACATCGTTGATCGACGCGGTGGTTCCCACGGGTACGACATCGGTTTACACGCGGTTTGAGTTTATTGTCGACGATCCAGCGTGGTTTAATATTTTCAACCTTGGAATGATTTACGACGATGGCTTCGTCGCCTATCTCAACGGCGAGCGGATTGCATCGGAAAACGCACCCGCGAACTTGGCTTGGAACTCGGCGGCGGGCAGCATCAACCGGGGGGATGAGGTCGTTCTTGCCGACTACATTCGCTACGACGTCAGCGCATACCTCGATCTGCTTCAAACCGGTGTCAATGTGCTTGCAATCCACGCACTCAATCAGGTGTCCAGTTCCGACATGTTGATGATCCCCCGGCTGATTGCTGGGAGCGCGGAAGTTGTCGAACCCTTGGTCGCCGGCTACTGTGCATCGTCCACGCCCAACGCTCCAAACGGGCAGGTATTTCTAGATCTCGTGGAGGACACGACCTTCAGCATCGGCCGTGGTTTCTATTCATCTCCCTTCGACGTCGAGATTGCCACGCTGACGCCTGGTGCAACAATCGTTTACACGACCGACGGATCGGCTCCGGCCGTAGACGACCATTTGAATATCACCAATGGCACGCTCTATACCGGATCGATTCATATTACCGGGACGACAAATCTTCGCGCGGCAGCATTCAAATTGGGATATGTTCCTACGAACATCGATACTCAAACCTATCTATTCACCCAGGACATTATCCATCAGACATATCAATCCGCCATTCAGGCCGGCTTTCCGTCCATCTGGGGGAACCGCTCGGCCGATTACGGTCTGGATCCCGATGTTATCGGACCGAACGATCTGTTCGGCGGAGTGTATGCGGCGATCATCGAAGACAGTTTGAAGGCGATTCCGACGATTTCACTGACTCTAGACAATGCCGACTTCTTTGGCCCGACGGGCATTTACGCGAATAGTACGGGCGAGGGGATTGCCTGGGAGCGGCCCGCTTCGGCCGAGTTGATTTTCCCCGATGGTGGCGAGGGATTTCAGATCGATGCCGGCCTCCGCATCCACGGTGCGGCATCGCGAACGCTCTCGAAAAAAAATGCCCTTCGACTGCTCTTCAAGAGCGAGTACGGCGACAGCAAATTAGACTATCCGCTCTTCGGCGAAGACGGAGTCGCCAAATTCGATACCATCGTTCTTCGTCCTCATTTCAACGATGGTTGGGGATGGGACGGCGCGGGCGGCGATCCGCTCTACATCCGCGACCAGTGGTTTCGCGATACGCAAGCGGCAATGGGACATGCCTCATCACGCGGCAATGTTGTCCATCTGGTCATCAATGGATTATATTGGGGGCTATATAATCCAAGTGAGCGGCCAGACGCCTCATTTGCGGCAGAGCATTTCGGCGGCGACAAGTCTGAATACGATGTAGTCAACCATGATGGTTTGCACGAGGGCACGCTCGACGCTTACAACACGATGCTCATGCTAGCCCAGGCGGTGAATTCCGCCACGGGCGTCGCGGCCAAAAACGCGGCTTACCAGTTCTTGCAAGGTAATCTGCCCACCGGATTGGATGATCCTGCTAGCGATGCCTATCTGGATATGGTTAATTACATAGACTACATGATCCTGAACCACTACGGTGGCAACAACGACTGGCCGGACCGGAACTGGTTTGCCAGCCGGCGCCGCGGATCGGAAAGCGAAGGTTTCCTCTTTTTCGCCTGGGATAGCGAAATCTCTCTTGCACTGAGTAGTCGTACGAGCCTTTATGAGAATAATCTGGGCCAGAACTCCGGAGCGGCTCAGGCCTATGGAATTCTCCGCAACTACGAGGAGTTCCGCTTGCAGTTCGCCGATCGAATTCACCAGCACTTGTTCAACGGCGGCGCGCTGTATGTCAATCCCGACCATGCAGCATACGATCCAAACCATCCCGAAGATAACGTGCCGGCAGCCCGCTTCGCGAAGCTCTCCGAGACCGTCTACGACGCGATCGTCGCCGAGTCGGCGCGCTGGGGAGACCAGCATGTCACAATCCCACGTACCAGAAATGCCGATTGGCAGAGCGAGCTGGACTACATGCTTGGCACCTACTTTCGCTTGCGCCATGACATTGTCCTGGGCCAATGGCGAACTGCGAACCTCTATCCCACCACGGACGCTCCCGAATTTCTCATTAACGGTGTGCGACAACATGGCGGTACAACGGCAATTGGGGCACTACTGAGCTTCCAGAATTCGAACTCAGGCGCGACGGGCACCATCTACTACACCACGGACGGGAGCGATCCGCGTATCGTGGGCGGCGCCGTGAATGAGTCGAGTGCCCAGGTCTTTTCCGATGCCTTGGCTCTTTCGGGTACAACCCACGTCAAGGCGCGGATCCTGCGCGATGGCCAATGGAGCGCGTTGACAGACGCAACATTTGTAACTCCCGCAGTTATCTCATCTGACTTCGACGAAGATGGCGACGTCGATGGCAACGATTTTCTTGTCTGGCAGTGCGGCTTCGGCACGATCGGGAATGCAGTCGCGGCGGATGGCGACGCGGACGGTGATCAGGATGTCGACGACGTCGATCTTATGCATTGGATATCTCAGTTTGGCACGATAAAGGCGTCCAGCTCCACTGTGGACAGCAAGGCGAAATCGGTGGCGTTGAGTCTGGCTTCATTCGAAAGCGGCCTGGGCACTCCCTTGCGACAGCGTTTCGCAATACCGACGAACGTATGGACGGCCTTGCCCAACACAAGATACCCAAATCGTGTCATTCAAAATCACGGAAAACTTCGAACGGTTTTGTCAAGTGAACCTTGAACTTATCGATTTAAAACCGAATCAATCGTCGGTAACCAACTTGCGGACAGCGGCTACCGCAAGGTATCAACGGCTGTGCGATATCGTCGACGCGCCTGATGACAAAACCTTGGTGATGTTGCCTCCTGTTCATAAATCTTCCTAGGCACCCAAGGTGCGGCAATTCGCTAAGGTGTTACCGAATTTCGACAGTTCTTGGGACGTCAAGGATTTAGCCATGCGGGCTCCGATTTTTTTATCGTTTGGAAGCCTTTTTCTTCGATTTTTTCGTTGTTCTTTTCCGGGCGGGGAATTTCGGTAGTGGTCTCTTCTTCGCCGTCTTTTTGATTGTTTTCTTCTTGGTTTTAGCCGCTTTGGCCTTAGGGGATTTCGCAGCCTTTTTTTCTGCCTTGTTCTTGGGCACTTTTGCGGCCTTTTTCTTGGGTGCCTTCGATGACGGGGATTGATGATTTTCCGGCACCAGCTCGATGCCGAACACATCGGAAAGTTTGCTAGCCGTGAGCCGTTTGGATTTTCCCTTGGTCACGGCTTTCGAGATGGCCGCCTCGGCATCAGCGGCAATCAAATCCTCATGATCCACGCCTCGCAGCTTGAATAGGAGTTCTGGTTTCTGATCGAGTCGCGCGCCAATGCCATAGAGAACGGCTGCGACGTGTTTGCACATCCGAGCCCAATCCGGGCAATTGCAATGGAACGAGATTTCTTTGGGGAGTGGAAACAGCCCCTGATCGCGATCGGTTACCACCGCCATGACGTTCTCGGACAGATGGCCTTGGAGTAATTCTATTAGCGAACCTATCTGCCCCCCACAGCGTTTCTTGACAAGGGCCCACTTCTTGGCTGGGATCGTCTTGATCCTGATCGAAACGCTGTAAAGGCTTGATCCGCTGACCTTGGCATCCACCTTGCCCTTATCAATGGCCAGATGGCATACAGAACCGTTGCGGACATAGGTGCGTCCACGCGGCAGGCGATTTTCAAAATCGCTGAACATTTCCAGATGCTTGCACCATGCCTCGCCCCAGAATGTTCTGGTGATCTGGCGGCCTTGGATCTCGACCGGCTGGATATCCACACCCTTCTTGCGCAGCGACTCCATTTTCCGCATGGCGCGCCGGCGGCGTTCGGCCACGGAAACGTAGGGTTTCCATTGAAAGTAGTACATGCCTTGAATCCTTTCCAAATGCTTTGGTGAACATGATATGATACATCATCTTGTGTGAACATACGGTTACATCTGCGCCTTCTGGACATCGAGTGAGACGAGTCGGATCAGTTCGCTGTCGGGTATCTCAGTGAGCATTTTTTCCGCTCCACCTTCCAGCAAATCAGTGGCCAACTGAATTTTCTCTTCGATGAGCGCATCGATTTTCTCTTCAATCGTGCCTCGGCAGACGAATTTATGTACCAGAACATTGCGCTTCTGGCCGATACGAAACGAACGGTCGGTGGCCTGGTTTTCGACCGCCGGATTCCACCAGCGGTCGAAATGAATCACATGCGAGGCAGCCGTCAGGTTCAATCCGGTGCCTCCGGCCTTGAGTGAAAGCACGAAAAACGGTGGGCCATCGTCACGCTGGAATTGGTCGACAAGTTGTTTTCGTTTTTTAACGGGAGTTCCCCCGTGCAGGACCAACCCGGTTCGCTTGAAAACTTTGGATAGGAAGGAGGCCAGCGGTTCGGCCATTTCGCGGAACTGGGTAAAAACAAGAGCCTTCTCCTGCCGCGAAACGATTTCTTCGCATATTTCTGCTAGCCGGGAAAATTTACCGCTTTGGTTGGCCTCGAAACGATTATCGCCGAGCAAGTGGCTTGGATGATTGCAGAGTTGCTTGAACCGCATAAGGTAGGCCAACACCAGGCCGCGTCGTTTCATGCCTTCGAGCCCTTCGAGCGCATCGGCCAATTCGTCAACCAGCTTTGCGTACAGTGCCGCCTGCCGCTTGCTCAGCCCGCAATAGGCACGCACTTCCGTTTTGTCCGGAAGATCGTTGATGACACGCCGATCTGTCTTCAGCCGCCTCAGGATATAAGGTTGCACCAGGCCGCGCAATGGCGCATATCGGTTGTGTTCGCGCGCACCCAACGATTTGACAAACTCCTTGAATTTCTTCTGGGAACCCAGCAGGCCCGGACAGAGGAAGTCGAACAAAGACCAAAGATCGGCCAGCCGGTTCTCGATGGGTGTGCCGGTCAGCGCGATTCGGGCATCGGCCCGAAGCTGCTTGACGGCACGCGTCTGCCTGGATGCCGGATTCTTGATAGCCTGTGCTTCATCGAGCATAACCAGATGCCAAGTGACATCATGCAGCCAGGTCTGGCGAAGCAGCATCCCATAGGTTGTCAAGACAACATCCGTCTCTTTGAATGCCTCGCCGCGCTGGTTGGCCCAATCGGCCAAGGCATCCTTGGAAGTCTCGGAAGGATGGACGAACTTTGCTCGCAAGCCCGGCGTGAAACGCTGCATTTCCGATTTCCAATTGGCCAGCAACGAGGCGGGCAAGACCAGAAGCGATGGTTTGACCTGATTTGTTGAGCGATTCACTTTCAGCGCGGACAACAGGGCCAGAACCTGAATCGTTTTTCCGAGCCCCATGTCATCTGCCAGGCAAGCCCCCAATCCGAGGCGCGACAGGAACCAGAGCCACTTGACCCCGATTTCCTGGTATTCCCGAAGCGTCGCATGCAAGTCGCGGCCCATCGTAACGGGTTCGAGCTGTTCGGGGCCGCGAAGGTTTGCCAGCATTTCTCCGAGCCACTTCCCGGCATGGATAAAAGACCATTCTTGTTGCTCTTCGACCTGGAGGTCCCCCCTGCCCAGGTCTCGGGGAGCGCCAGCCAGGAGCCGCATTCCTTCGATGAATGAGAATCCATCGGCAGCCTGTTGCTCGACTTGTCTCCAGTGTTTGAGAACCTGGATCAATTGATCACGATCCACTTCAACCCACTGACCGCGCAGCAACATCAGGCCCTCCTCACCGGCCAGCAACGTGCGCCATTCTGCTGCCGTGAGTTTCTGGTCTCCAAGTGCCAAGGTCACTGAGAAATCGAGCATTCCCGCGGCATCGAACTTCTTCCGGCTCTTCTCGCCAATCGTCACGGCCACGCGGGGCCGAGGTCGTTTTTTCCACCAGTCAGGAACGCGGACCAGGATCCCGCACTGCTCGAAGACGGGGATCTCCTTCAGGAATTGGTAGGCTTGAGCAGGCGTCCATGCCAAGGGCTGGTAGAGGTCGCCCGATTCCACCAATTCCTTGACCATCGGACTGTTTTTGGATGCCGAGTCGACCGGGGTAAGCAATTTGATTAAGGCAGCCTTGTTTTTTGCACCGGCATATTCCTGCAAAGCCTGGCTGAGAGGTTGGTATTGCACCCGTCCAGTGCCGACAAGACTCGGAGAGTATGTCGCTAGAAAGGCAAATGGAAAATCCGGATCACCACGGTTCTCGGCCAGGTGGAAACAGATGCGTCCCACTTGATGCCAAAGTGGGGCTCGCTGTTTCAGGAAACTGGTCAGCCCCTGTCTGCATGAATTGATCTGGTCACGTATCCAATCATCAAGGTCGGCCCAAATACTTTCAAGGACAGCAATCGTAAGATACTCGGCGCCCTGCATGGGCGGAGCTGCCAGAAGCATTGTTTCAAGCCGTGGCCGCTCGGGTGCTGGGATTGTTTCAATTGGGATCCCAGCTATCTCAGGAGTATGGCAGAGCTCGGTCAAATAGGCACCGGCAAAATCCCGCCAATAGGAGATCGATGGTGTCAAGGCATCATCTATTTTTGATGCTGCTAGGAAGAAAAGGCCTGGGGCTTGCCCGGATGCAAAGGCTTCGGCAATCCGATCCCGATAGCCATTGTCTTTAACCTTTCCGATGCTGATTGCGCCTTTGTCATCACTGTCGTATGGGTAAACGATACCTACACGCCCAGACGGTGATATCCCCAAATCCGTTTTCATCTTCCATGACAAGTTTGTGTGTGAAGATATCATCATTCTCTATCGATCATTTCCCGGGCCGATTTCGATCGCCTGGATCATGGCGTTTCCATCGGAACGGTGGTGGAATCGAATTGCGATAGCGCCGTGTTGCGGCTGCACTTCATTGAACACCAAATCGACCGCTTTGCCCAAACCGCCCGCCGTGGCAGCGATATCCATGTCGCTGATCACCAGATTGCCCTGGATCTGGACGTTGGTCGCATACCCGCCGGGCTGCGGTGGCTGGTCCGCCTGGCAAAACTTGAGCTTCACATGGTACGTCTGCTTGGGATTGACCGTGAAATATACAGTGAAATCGTTGCCGTGCAGTCCGTAAAGGTACAGCTCGGGATCGCGGGTACCGGCCACATCCTCGATCCGCGGTTCGGTCCAGAAGGCGATCGGAACCAGATCGGCGTTCTTACCCGCGCGATAGGTGAATTCCGTCGCCGGGCGCCACGAATTGCCAGCCGAATCGACGTAATCTTCCCGACCGAAGTATCCGAAGATCACGCGCTGCGGCTCGGCCGGACCGCCTCCTTCTCTTAATCCGGCTTGGCCCTCCGCCGCCGACCACTCCACCGCATCGATGGAAACTTGCGACCCGGTCGAGTGCGGATTCTTCGCGCCCAGGGCAATGATTTCCAGGCTGTGCTTCCCCTGCGTCAATCCGTTCTTATAGCATAGCACCTGCTCGTCACGGATCTGGGGGCACCAGAAGTCGATGCCACAAAGCTGTTTGACTCCGTCGAGATACACATCGGCCTTACCCCCATCCGGGCCAAATCTGCCAATCAGCCGGACCTGGTTCCCCTCGAAGGTCCACTTCGCGCGGGCATCCGCTTGCGACGCAACATGGAGCCTGCCGCCGGAAGTCTTATCGGATTCCTGGACCGCCCACGGGCCCTCGTATGCCATCGCATCGTCTTCGACCATCTCTTGTGGATCGTCGCCCTCGATGAGGATATCGCGGGAGCCGTCGTGGCGTATTCTCACGATGCAATCCCCATTGGACAACGGTTGCACGGTGAATCCATTGTTCGATAGCACTTCCACACAAGACAAAGGTTTGCCGTCGGCCGATATGGATTTCGGTTCGAATGCCAGACGCAACACATCCTCGCAGGGAGACGGGCTGTCGTAGGTTGAGTAGGCGATTTGGCCGCGACGATAGTGGACGCTTTGCACTACCGACGTGCATCGGACAATGTGGTTCTCACGATTGGCTCCGAGCTGCTCCGGCTGCCAGGCCACGCATTCCAGGACCTGGCGCAAAGGCCAGGGATGCGCCAGGTGAAACCATGCGTTGGTGACTGGAGCGCCGCCATCAATACCATCTTCGACCACGCCCGTTTCGTGGATGTCGTAAGTCGATAGGATGCATTGCCGGCGAGCCACCTCGCGGGCCCACTCTGAATCGGCCAATTGCCCGAAACGAGCCAGTGTCGGAGCCGTGACCATCATGGGGTACTGGAGCGACTTTCCGCAGCAGTCGCTCGACTCGGGTATCGCCCACGCACCTGAGTACACCCCGCCAGCCGACTCGGGATTGACGCTCGAGCGGCAGAAGAAAAGCGACAGGATGTTCCGCGTATCGGTCTTCCAATTGGGGAAATCCTCGCGCCGGTTCATCATGTATTGGGACACGAAACATGGCACCGAACAGGTGCCCACCGGATTGAGCCAATCCCAAAAGTGATGGCCAAACGTCGGATTGCGGCTCCATTCGGGCAGGAGGACGTCGTGAAGATATCGTTCACCGGCATCGCGAGCCGCTACCAAGGCCGGATTCTGATTGGGGCCGTCATGGCGGATGATGTCCTCGAGGAGTTGAAGGATCAGGACAACCCCGCCCGTCTCCCGGCCATCCCACGGGACATCCTCCGGATTGGCATACCGGTTCCACGGTTGGTGTCCGGAGCGCATGTCACAATGTTCCGCCAGCAGCCTGGCCCAATGGCGGGCTGCCTGAAGGTATCGTTTGTTGCCGGTCAGCTTGTAGGCGACGAGCATAGCCGAGCCGGCCTGTGCACTGAGATCAAGCTGGATGAAGCCATGCGGATCGGCCTGGCCGTATGCCTTGCCCTTGGTTGGAGCGCTGATGAAGAAATCGGGCCAGGCATGATCGGGTGGCGTCTGGCAGTAATTCAGGATGTAATCCGCCACCAATTGGATCGTGCCGATGACGCCCGCATCGCCCGTGTATGCGTAATAGTTATTCAGCCCGTGGATCAGGCTGATCGATCGCTGGCCAATGTCGCCATTGTGCCAGTCGGGCAGTTCCGGATGGACTTGAATTGTTCCATCAGGCAGGATATTCCAGTGGCCATTAAAGACAAAATGCGGCGCGGCCATAACGGCCGTGGGCGGCTCGGCCCAGGGATAACGTTTGAGTGTTTCAGCGGCGATGCGGATACGGAAGTCGCACTGGCCGTTCTGGCCATGGTACCAGGGCGCAATGACTCCATGGCGGTCTTCCACTCCAGCATGGGCGAAATACTTCCGCGTCGCCTGGCCATTTTCAAACGCACCGCACGCGGGCCAATGCCAGACAACCGCCAAAAATAAAACGCTGGATCGGTAAAACATCATCGGGTTCTCTCTTGCTTGTGTTCACCATGTGGCTCATGACCTTCCAGTTGGCATGACACGACGGTGGCGGAATTTTCTTTCAGGCCTCAGCCAGTTTTACCGGCATCCATCAGCCGGCATGATTATGCAAGATAATTTATACTTTGCTGTCAAAATGATTCAAGTGGCCGAGGTTGCTCCATCCGAATTCAAGAATCCGAGACTTGCCGAAAGGGCGGCCTTTCCAGACCGTTCTTTCAAGGATGAAACGCGATCCATATGTGTGAATATTCCTACTTGAGCGGCGCGAGGTGCGGCGATATGAATACAATACGTTCGCACATTGATACGTCTCTCGGACACCGTTCTGCAAATTGGAGGTCAACATGAATCGACTCTACGCCAGTAACTGGAATGTCATTGGTCCATCCACGATATGGATCTTACTCTTGTTGGTGACGGAAGCACTGCACGCTCAGCCGCCAGGATTCGATCCACCGATCAAGTCGCCAGAAGTATCGGCTGACAGAATGGTCACCTTCCGAATTCGGGCGGCGAATGCCGACGAGGTCCGGCTCACGGGGAATGACATGCCCGAAATCGGCCAAGGGCGGGATATGGAGAAAGGCGACGATGGCGTATGGCAACTGACGCTCGGGCCGATTCCGCCGGGGACGTATCGGTATCGCTTCGACATCGAGGGGGTTGCTGTATCTGATCCGGTGAATCCTTCCACCAGCGAATCGAATGGCAATTCATGGAGCATGATCCATGTGCCTGGCGCCACATGGATGGACAACCAGCAGGTTCCGCATGGCTAGGTGGCCGAAGTCAACTACTATTCGCAGTCGCTTGAACGGCCTCGCCGCATGCATGTGTACACGCCTCCGGGATATGAAGCAGAATCCGATCGGAAATATCCGGTGTTGTATCTATTGCATGGTGCCTTCGATTGTGATGACGCATGGTCAACTGTTGGCCGAGCCGGCTTCATCCTTGACAATCTCATTGCCAAGAAACTTGCCGAGCCGATGGTCGTTGTCATGCCAGCCGGCCACACGGGGCCTTTTTCATTCAGACCTGGCGGCCTGGCGACGGATGAGTTCGATCGCGACTTTGTTGCCGATATCCAACCGTATGTGGAATCTCACTATCGAGTGCATACGAACCGAGCCAATACGGCAATTGCAGGACTCTCGATGGGAGGGGCTCAAACATTGAGCATTGGCATCCCTCACCTTGGCAAATTTGCCTACCTTGGAGTGTTCAGTTCAGGAGTCTTCGGCATCGATCGCCATGGCCCGGGTCGCGACAGTTCCGGCCCCTCTTGGGAAGAGAGGAACAAGCAGTATCTCGAGGATGCTGCACTCAAGGAAGAACTGGAACTTGTCTGGTTCGTAACGGGCAAAGATGACTTCCTTCTTGAAACATCGCGCCACACTGCCGAGATGCTGAAGAAGTATGATTTCGACGTGACATACAAGGAGACTGAAGGCGGTCACACGTGGATAAACTGGCGTGAATATTTGCATGAGTTCGCGCAGTACTTGTTCCGTAAAGATCCGAAACCAATGCCGCCAGACAACAGTTGAAAAGCTTTGTCAGAGAATTTTTCTCCAAACGACCTTGTCGTCATTGCGATCGTAGAAATCCGGGAGCACGGCGGCGATCTGGTAACCGCATTGCTGATAAAAAGAACGCGTTGGAATATATTGGGGGCGGCCCGACGTTTCGATGTAGATGTGCCTGCCGCCATTTTGCAGGACATGGCGTTCCACTTCGCGCAGCAGTATCCGGCCGAGGCTCCGGCGCTGGTATGCCGGGTCCACGGCAATCCAATGCAGGTCATAACTGCCGAGCGTGCAAGCGATCGGGCCGTAGCAGGCATAACCGGTGACTATGCCGACCATTTCAGCAAGTATGAAGTAATAACCCGAAGCATCCCCCTTTTTCAACCTTTCGTCGATTAGTTCGACAGCCACGCTGATTTCATCGGTGCGGAAAAAGCCAGTTCCTTCAACGATCCTCTTGATCACATCCCGATCGGATGGAGTCACATCGTACCGGAGTGTTGGTGGGTACTCTTCGCGGGATTCATGGCTGTGGATGTTGGATGGCATCACGATTCGCCTCATCGATGATCTTCTGGACTGCAGTGTCATAAGATATTCCGGCCTCTTCCAATGCCGCGGCAAATCCGGCATCTGGAGAAAGGCAAGGATTGACGTTGACTTCCAGAATCCATGGCTGGCCGATTTGGTCAACACGGATATCGACCCGAGCGTACCCGCGAAGCTCGAACAGTCGCCAACAATCCAGAGCAAGTTGCGCGAGTTGTTCGAGTAGCTGGGCGTCTTCTTTCGGGAAATCGAAACGGCGGGGGGTTTGCTGATATTCGAAAGAGGATGGTTCCCATTTCGCGCGATGGCCTACAATCCGCGGCTTCTCGGGTGGGAAGGTCGAGAAGTCGATCTCGGCAGGGGGCAGGAGTTGTCCTGCAAGGATCGATAGGTTGAACTCGCGGCCATCAATGTACTGTTCGGAGAAATGAGGGCGGTGGACATGTTGTTCGCAGAAACGAATCCGCGCTTCAATTGCCGCACGATCACCCGCCGCCAGAACCGCATCATCGTCCATGCCCAACGAAGCATGTTCCCAAACTGGCTTGACAATCCAAGGACCGGTGGGAGCGGATTCAGTATCCTTCTCATGGACGATGGCGCCTTTCGAACCGGGAAAACGGACGATCCACGCCGGCGTTGGCAGACCGGCATCGAACAGGTGCTGTTTCGCCGCCAGTTTATTGGACGTGGCAAGGATCGCGTTGGTGGACGCCCCGGTATACTCAATGGCAAGGGTGTCCAGCATCAACGTTGCCAGCGGCATCAATCGATCCGTTCCTCCAAGAGATTCCACCAGATTGAATACCACCTCCGGCTGAAGTTCCTGCAACTGCCGCCATGCCCGATCCAAGTTCAGTGTGCAGCCCAAGCAGAACGTGGCCATCCCCAGTCGCTCCAAAGCAGCGGCTACGGAATCCCGCTGAACTAAAACATCCTGATCGTCAACGGCTCCTTCCACGATTGGTTCGTTATAGAGGACAACGACTTTCATCGGGATTGCCCCTTGATAGCTGATTTGCATCGGCATTTTGCGGAATCGACAATGCGGCGGATCAGTTCGACATAGCTCATCCCCAAAGCAGTGGCTATCATCGGTAGATCCGAGTGGGAAGGATGCAAACCGGCCAAGGGATTGGCCTCAAGAAACTGCGGGCAACCGTGGGCATCGCATCGGAGATCAATTCGCCCGCCGTCACGGCACCCAAGCTTTCGCCAAGCGGTCAACGCGACCTCTTCCGCCTGTTGGACCTGCGCATCGCCGGTGGCTAGCACAAGCCGATATTCCACCAACTCTTCGCAGCGTTCCTTATTCGCATACGAATATACTTCGGGTTCAGCCTGATCCAAGAGAATAATCTCAAACGTACCCAGGCAGCATGCTCGTGTGCCCGTTCCCAGAATGCCAACCGTGAATTCGCGGCCAGGAAGGAATTCTTCAATCAGCACCGGTTGGGCGTAGCGTCGCAAGTGGTGACCGCAGACGCGCTTAAGCTCATCGGTATCGTGAACTTTTGAATTGAAAGAGACGCCCTTGCCGGTACCCTCGGCAATCGGTTTCGCCAACAGGGGAAAGCGAAGTGTCGAGACCGCGGCGAAATCCATTGGTTCATCAACGATAACGAAGCGTGGAGTCAGTAATCCGGCATTCAGAACGATACTTTTTGTTACCCCCTTATTGAGACAGATGGACATCACGCAAGGGTCGGCGAATGTATAGGGGATGCGGTACACATCGAGCATCGCGGGCACCTGAGCTTCCCGTCCGAGCCCATTGAGGCCCTCGCAGATATTGAAGACAAGCTCCCACCGATCGCCTCTGGCAAGCCGAGTCAATAACTGCTTTGCGCTCCCGATCCGGTCGGTCCGATGCCCTAGCTCCCTCAAAGCATTTTCGATCGCGTCAATGGTGTCCGCGCGATCAAACTCGGCAGTCTCCTCTTCGCTATATCCGGCGGCTAGATACTCGTCCCGAAGATCATACGTCATCCCGATCTGCATCTTGAACCACCATTTCCCATCTGAAGAACTAAGCCAGGGACGGGGCTATGACTATCCTCGCCAAGCGGATCATCGGCTTCCCCTAAAGTCCGCTCGAAAGGGACCAACTGGCTGGGATTGGCTATGAATGACCGTCATCCTGCCATTATTGGACCGCGATTTCCCGGCCGCGGACGGATTCGCCTGTCCGTTGATTTTGCGTCGGGGGGTATCGTTGGGATTGAGATTTGGATCGGAGAATGCCGCGATGGGAATTAGAGGCGGGGTAGCGATGGGAGATTGGTTATTGGCGCCTGGAGGTTCCTCGTCGGATTGTTCGCACTCTTCTTCATGATTGTTCATTGGGATTCCTTTGTCTTTAATCGATCCTGAACCAGACAACAGACAGCTCTTCACTGAGCCAATCCGTTGTCCGATCATGGCATCAATGCGCGCATAATTGAAGCATGAGTTCTTAGCTCGTCAAGGGCCCAATTCCTAGAATTCTCAAAGTCGCCCTCTCCCCTACGCCGTGAACGATTTTCTGAATGAATGTTTTTAAAGGGCATGTTTCCAATCGGCCTGCTATGATGTTGTGTCTTTGGAACTTAAAACGACCGTGGCCAGTCAGGAGACCGGCCACAACACGGGGGGGGACCGGCCACAACATGGAGGTACGATATTAGGGTTGTTTACGACCCTTCTTTGCCAGAGGCGGTATTCGACCCGCCGTTTACGGCGGATTGGGAGGCTTGGACTTGACGAAGCACTATGACAATCGCCGACGGTTTCGGCCCAGGGCCCATTCGTCCGGCAGCGACAGGACGGTATCGACGGCCGACGCATACGCGTCTAGCTGGCTTTGCCTTGGAGCTTCGAGTGATTGATATTGATATGGTGGAAGTCCTGACCGGTCGTTGAAGCTTCCCTGCGTCAGGGATTTTGATTGGGAGAATGACCGACACGCAGAATCCATGGGCACGAACAACCAACGGGAACGCCCCTCCGGCCGCATGGGTCCATGCTGGCCGATGCTGCGCGTGGGGTCCTGGCTGCTCGGTTCGATGCTTGGGACGTCCGAGGGATCGGCTGCCGGAATCGTCTCTCCGAGGGAAGCATCGCCGCCCATGCCAGCCATGCCATCGGCTGCAAGTCCCACAGACGCAGTGCCGCTGTAGTGCTGCTGCCAGATCAGGAAGTCGAAACCGTCCACGTCGCCGTCTTCGTCCGAATCTCCCTCGGACCAACGAGCGCCGGCGGTGGTTCCAAAACCGCTTTCCCAGATGTTGAGATCGTTCCGATCGACGTCGCCATCGGTATCAAAGTCGCCTGGGGATGGGTATTCAAACATCACACTGCCTGGCGTTGGAGTGGCCGGGCGCCAACTTGCGGCCGCGTCGCCAAAGGTACCTGCCAGGCCGCGATTCAGTGAATCGCCGCCGCCGTCAGGCTCGATGGGCCATGGGGCTATATCATCATAGGTAATTCGATCGACTAGGTAATGAACGGCATCCAATTCACCCAATGGCGGGACGGTCGGCGCGAGTAACCTGACCGCTTCACCGCCGTTGTCAAGCTGGCCAGAAAATGGACCGATCAGGACAACATCCGTGCCGATACCGTGGATCGATCGGAACTCATTGGCAAGCAACACGTTGCTTGGATCAAAGGCCACAACAACAAGGATGCTTCCCGGCGTCAGCGCTGTTCCAATTGGTAGTGTGATGAAGTCGAAATCGATACCGCCGCGAAGTCGCCAACCTCCGAGAATGCCGTCATTCAGAATGATGGCATTCTCCGAACGATGATACAGTTCAACGAACTCCAGTTGCCCTTCGGTGATCGAGCTGCCAGAGGGTGGTGCGCTCGGATGATAGTGGACCTCACTGATGATGATTGGGCCGGGCAGGTGCGGACCGTTTTGTAAGCCGAGAGAATTCTGAGCAAGTGGGAATAGCTCCTGGGCGTCACTGCCGTTGGGAATACGGCCAAGCGTGATGCCATTGAGAGTTGCATCGAACGAAACGACATCGGCAAAACGGATTGGTTTGCCTGTCGCATCGGACTCCAGGAGCCAGACGTCATCACCGGTTGAATCGAGGGCAAAATCTTTGGGGCTGGTACCGCCACCCGAATTGAAATCGTTTTCGTCAAGCACGAGGTAAGATCCGGGGCCGAGTGATGAACCAGGTGCAAACTGGTACTTGAAGTAGTCGGTTGATGCATCGGATAGCCACCAGCCGGAAAGATCCATTGTGGAATCTGAGCTGTTATAGAGTTCAATTGCATCCATATCGGGCAGATCGGTATGGGCAAGCACTTCATTGATCATTACGTCGACTCTTTCGATTTCTGCCGACCCGGGCGTCCCTCCGAAAGCCGCGCTCGCCCGCCAGTTGGAAGCGGCGCTGTAGTCACCGTGGGAATCGATCACAACGAGTGAACTGCCTTGACCGTCCGTGCGGCTTGACCAGGTGTCGTTATACTCGAACTGCTGTATGATCGAACCATCGGCGGCCCATAGCGTGAGTAGTTCACCGCTACTTGCCAACTTCCCGGTATACTCACCCGCGATGTTGAGGCCCAGACCGAAACGTGATTCAAATGCTGCCTGGTTTTTCACGATCAAAACGTATTCATTTGGGGCAAGCGTCTGTTGACCGAAAGTGTAGACGATCCCTTCATTGTTGCCGCCGTCGGGTACTTCAATGAACTGGGTACCCGATAGGTCAATGGTTTGAGAACCGATATTGCACAACTCGACGAATTCGAATTCATTATTGTCGACAGCCAATTCGCCAAGGCCAGGCACCAGATTGGCATTGTGGGGATTGTAGTTGATTTCCGTGATCCGCAAGTTCGTGGCGTCAGCCAGTGGCGCGACGGTGAAGGCGGCTTCGTCGATTGCCGACCACGCGGCACCGTTGAAAACGCGCGCCTTGATTGTGGTGGCCGAGTTGATCGGGATTGGTTCGGCATAGGCAGTCGCACTGCCCGATACCATGCCGCCGACCAACCGGGGATCCGATCCGTCCGTCGTGTAATAGATTGTCCCCGACCCATTCGGATTCACCATAACCGCATCAAATCCACTCGCCACCTGCCCACCCCGCTGATTGAAAGTCGGTGCGTTCACGGATGGATAGAGTCCAGCGCTTCGAAGTTGATTCAGGAAGATGTTCGTTCGCCCGGTCAGAAATGTGTTGATCACGCGGATGGATTCGGTTTCCCATTCGGCTTTTGTGTGAGGTGCGCTGGTGTGCATATCGCCCCAGCGCGCCGATTCGGCCACGATTGCCTGATCGATTTCACTAAGAATCTGCTGATACCTGGCCACCGCGTTGGCGGCGGTAAGCGCCCCGTCGTTGAAAAGGGCTTGCTGCACCCGATCGGCAAAGCGAAGTCGGAACTCCGCGCTCGATCGCAGGTCGTTGTACGGCTCGGCCGCGCCGTCCGATGCCCCAATTCGATTGGTGTTGATATTCGATCCGAACAAGCCAAGTGTCGCTTCGGCGTCCCATATGTGGAACTTGAAGCCGGTGCTTTCGGGACCGCGTTGCCGGGAAGTGAACCAGTTTCTATGCGGCCAATCGACATTCCCCGTGTAAAAGTTAACAATCAAATAGTCGATGTAGTTGTCGACATCGAGATAGTTCTCCGCCGTTGGGTGATCGGAACCGTCCGGATTTTTACCCTGCAGATACATATATGCGGACGTTCGAGCCGTTTCCGTGGTAGCATCCGCCACATTTTGGGCCAGGCTCCGGAGCGTGTTCCATGCGACATCGTTGCCATCGAGGATCGTTCCCGAGTTCAAGGCATCCCACTCCGATTTGTCGCCACCATAATAGCTGGCCGAAAACGATGCATCCGGCCGCTCCACGGGATTGTACATTCCCCAATAGATGCCGTTGATGTAGACATGCACGCGGCTGCCATGCGCCGCGGGCTGGCCCAAGGCCAGTTGCGTGCGGCGGGCGAATTCGTCCCGCGCGTATTGCGGTTGGTTCCCGGCGTCGGACCATGCCCAACCGTCGTTGGAGTCCATGCGAAAAGTAATCGTATCGAATTGATCCACACCGCCGATTCCAAAGAGCGGGAAGTTGAGTTTGGACGATCCGTAAATATCCTTGAACACCAGCCGGAGGGAATGCTTCTTGCTCAGATCGTCCCTGCGGAACGCCCCGCCGTGGATACGAATGCCGGCATCCACCTGGAAGCCCTCCGTTCCGTCGGCATAAATCAATTCGACGGATGTCGGACGCTCCCAAGCAACTCCACTGGCCGTGGAATTTGTGTAGATTCCATTCGCGCCGAACATATCGTCAATGTTCATGACAATCGAAAGGGTTGGGATCGCTGTTAGATCGTCCTTGATTGTTGCCGCGTAGATTCCACCGAACAAATCGCCTCCGGTTGAGTTGCCGCTGGCGTCGAAGGTGCCGATCACATCCGGATCGATTCCGTAATCGGGCGTGTACCCGCCCCAACTGGTCGGAAAACCGGCGTCGGATGTTGCCTGGTAGTCCTGGCGCACCACATCGTCAATGAAGATGTACGTATGCGTGCCGGTCTTGGAGGAAATATACCCATCCTTGAAAGCCGCGGCTCGCAACGAGGTGGTTTCGCCGATGTTGATTGATCCGGTGTAGAAGGTACCCGAGGATGGCATGGGTTCGTCGCCATTCGTGGTATAGTAAATGTCGGCACCGGGCGTCTGGGTGGTGATCGCGAGCGAGAACGCCGCGTCATAGAAACCGCGTTCGGCACTGAATTCGGGGATGGCGACGAATCCGATGAGCC
Source organism: Pirellulales bacterium (assembly GCA_016930815.1). GTDB lineage: Bacteria > Planctomycetota > Planctomycetia > Pirellulales > Lacipirellulaceae > JAFGFZ01. Next base: position 18,351 of record JAFGFZ010000229.1, read on the forward strand.
CGACGCTATTTGCCGCGCTGGGTGACGGATTTAAGTAGTACCAGGGAACATATTCCGGATCGACAATCTCCGTCGCGATGAGTTCCGGCCGGATCAGCAGATCCGCGCTATCCGCGCCGACATTCAGCCCTTGAATGGCCAATACGTTCGTGCCGGCCACCAGCTTGTCCAAATGCTCTGTGATGTCGAAACTCTCGGCGATCACGGCCTCTTGATTGGCCCGCTGGGCAGTTGCCTTGCTGTCATATACAGTCCAATCCGGCGCGTTCGACCCGGCCACGCGCGATCCGTTGAGCCAGGCCACAAATCCGTCGTCATACTGCATTTTTAAAAGGAGTGCGCTGAAATCGGACGGATCATCGACTGGAAACTCGATCCGCTCGAAAAAACTCGTTTGCCGGGTATTCCAGTCTGCCTCGATGTCGATGTCGATCCAGTTTTCATAGTCAATCTGCCCATCCGAAAGAAGCTCGATCTCGGCCATCTGGATGGCAACCGGTTGATTCGTGCCATTGACTCCATACTCCGTTTGGAAATCAAAACGGTAATACTCATAGGGCGTGCTGTTGCTGAAGACGTATCGATGCGTCTCGAAGCGGTTGGCGAAGTTTTCTGCCGAGCGGGTGTCGAGGACCGTGAAATGGATCCCATCGTCCGAGCCGCTCAACGTCCAGCTGTAGGGATCGCGATTCGGTTCGTCATTCGCCGAGGTGATTGTGTACGCATTGACCAGTTGCGGACCGCCGCTGAATTGGAACTGATAATACGTCCCAGCCGGCGCGAAGGAGAGCCACTTCGTGCTGGTCGTGTTGTCAAGGGCCCGGTGCGGTTCCTCGTTGACGGGGGAGTTGGGATTCCCGACGGAATACGTGCCCGCCAGAATGCCGTCGTTCTCGGGATCGGTCAGATCATGGCCTACCAATCCGTCCAGCAGAGTTTCACTATTTGGAATGAATTCTGAAAAAAGTTCAATCTCGGCCATCTGGATCGCCACCGGCTCGTTATTGCCAGTGACTCCGAATTCCGTCTGGAAATCAAACCGGTAATACTCGTAGGATGCGCTGCTCTGAAAAGAGTACCAATGGGTTTCGAAGCGTCCGGCAAAATCCTGCGCCGAGCGAGTATCGAGGATCGTGAAATTGGTTCCATTGTTCGAGCCACGCAACGTCCAACTGTAGGGATCGCGATTCGGAGAGTCATTCGCCGAGGTGATGGTATATCCGGTAACCAGTTGGGGACCGGTGTTGAAATGGAATTGATAAAAGGTTCCAGCTGGAGCAAACGAGAGCCATTTCGTGCTGGTGGTGTTGTCGAGGGCCCGGTGCGGTTCCTCATTGGCCGGCGAGTTCGGATTCCCAACGGTGATCGTGCCTGCCAGGATGCCGTCGTTCTCGGGATCGGTCAGATCATGGCCCAGCGGTCCGCCTTCCAGGATGCCGCCGTCTGGAATGGGTGGTGCAGTATCGTCTCCCGCGTCGAAACCTACTCCCGTACCACCGTCCGGATCACTCGTTCCCCACGAGGAATCATCGAAACTGGCCAGTGTCCAGGGCGGGGCTTCGCCTGGTGATGGAGCGTCCAGCAAACCATTGCCTGGCACCAGCGCCGCGGCGGCCGTCGCGCTCGGCGAGACCAGCGAAACGGTTTGGATTGTCTGACTAACGCCATACGATACGTCGGCCGTTTGCTCGGGATACTCGGGCCCGTAATCGTGAACGACCGTCTGGCCGCCCATGCCGTCGGATACCGCCAGGCCCAGGTACTCCCCGTCCGCGCTGAGTTTGAAGTTCGTGTGCACGTACCCGCCCTGATCCACATAGTCGCTCAGCACGCCACCCATCCCGTCGTCGGGCGCGGATGCGAAAACTACCAGATACGCATTGGGGCCAAGGACGATATCCGGAAATGGCCACTTGTCGAGGTTGCCGGAATCGTCGGTCAGATACCAACCATCCAGCTGGACCGCCGCTGTCGTTGGATTATGCACCTCGATCCAGTCGGAGTAGATGCCATCACCATCGGCGAGAGTCGAATCATTCGACGCCATGAACTCGGAGATCATCAGCGTGGGCGAGAGCACATGCCGAGGCTCCAGCAACTCAATATCTCCCACCATCCAACGTTGGCGAATGTGCCGCCGTCGGTTTGGATTGCTGCCTAGTTGCCGCCTCGATCGTTTGAGGACAGCCCTTATCGACGACATGTGAAATCTACGCGGCTGTTGTCTCATAGGTGCGATGAATTGGCAGTCAATCTTGGCGCAACGATCGGATTGGAATTTTACAGAAATCTGGAAATCCTCGACGACTCCATTTTACAGCAAATCAGCCTGTTTTTATAGTATCATCTGAACCTTTCTTCAGGTCCATTCATCGGCTTTCTCCGCCGCAGGCGGTAACAGGCCCGTGCTTGAGCACGGGCGAGCGGACTTACCGGTATTCAAAAATATGGGGCAAGGCAAGCCTCGTTCCCCAGGCCACGTTCTGATGGACGAGTAAACAGGCAGAAGAGAGTTCCATATTCCGGGAAGCTTATCTATTGCAGATTCCTTCATTGATTCTATATTAGCCATTTTATTGACTTGTCCGCCGCGAAAGGATCCAGGGCGACCAACGGGAGCCTGGTTTTTTGGGCAATCAATGCCAAGGCCAGGGGCATCCATTCCGCGGCCATTGGTCAAAATGCATCGTTGGTGAGTCTTCGTCTGTAACATCCGCGCGTGGAGCGCGTATATTTGTAGGCCCTTTTCGATTACCGGCTTGGCACGCGTTGGGCGTATAATCACAGATTTCCAAGGGAGGCACGGGAATGAACAGGATTGAAAAGGCATTGATGCATGCCCTATTTACGCATTTGCACCACAATATTGATAAGGCAATCAACTTCAAAGCGATCGATGCCTTGAATAAGAAAGTCAGCAAGCTCTTCCCCAAGGCCCTGCTTGTCGGCCCAGGTGACGATGCCGCCGCATTCAAGTTTCCTGGCATCAAGGGTGCATTCGTAGGCAAGATGGAGAGCCATTGCTCTCCTTGTGTGCCCAGGCCTTATGACGCGGCTGCGACAGGCGCCGGCGGGGCAATGCGGGACGTTGTGGCCATGGGCGCCCGGCCCATGTTTCTGATGAATTTCATCGGCACCAAGCCGTTGGAAGACAAGGTCATCGTCGGACCCTGCGGGTTTGATGGGAAATGCACGTGTGGCAAGTGCGTTGAAATGACCAGCGGTGAAAGGGTCAACTTGATGGTGAAGGGCTTGCGGGATATGTGCAAAGCCATGGATGTCTTCATCATCGGCGGCGGATTTTCCACGTCGTTTTCGGATATTGTTCCGGCCACCGTCGTCTCAGTCATCGGCAAGCTGGTCACGGCCAAGCCATTGACTAAGCCGGCGAAATCCGCCGGGGACCAGATCATCCTGATCGGCAAAACGGGAAGTGACGGCAACGACACCCTGTATCGAGCCGGTCTCGTCGATGTCATGAAACCGGCCGTTGCCCTATTCAAAGAAGAGCGGGCGGTGATGAAAGCCTCCCTGGCTGCCTTCCGCACGGGTAAGATCAAAGCCTGCTCCGACCTCGGCGCGGCCGGCATCGGCGCGGCCGTTTGCGAATCCGCAAGGTACGGTGGATTCGGCGCCCATGTGGATCTGGCCAAGGTGGCCAAAAGAGAAAAGGACCTGATGCCCGAGGAGATCATGATCTGCGAGACCCAGGGACGGATGGTCGTCCAGGTCGCCAAGAAAAATGTTGCCAAGGTGCTCAAGGCGATCCGGGCGAAAGGAGTCTGGGCGGACGTGATCGGTGAGATCACCAAAGACAACGAAGAAGTCTTCGAGTACAAGGGTCAGACCGTGGCCGTGATCCCGAACAGACCCAGCAAAGCTGTATTGAATGAGCTTACCAACGGATAGAAAAATGCCAAAAAAACAATCAAAATCCGCATATGCCAAATCAGGGGTCGATTACACGAAAATCGAGCCCTTTAAAATGGCGATGGTGCGTGCTGGAAAGAAGACAATCAAGTTTCCAAACAAGCGCGATGTCTATATCGAGCCCGAAAGCCTGGGCACCCATGGAGTTGTTTTCCAATACCGCGGCGGCAAACCCCATTTCTGGTGCGCGACCCAGGAAGGCCTCGGCAATAAGAACTGGATCGCGGAATGGATGTATCAGCATGCCGGCACCGGGAAAACATATTACGAAGGCATCGGAATCGACACGGCGTTGATGGCGGCCAATGACGTGATCTGCCAGGGCGCGCTCCCCGTTATCTTCACGGACGAAGTGGCCGCGGGCGACAGCGAGTGGTTTGCAGATGAAAAGCGAAGCCACGACCTGGCCGAGAGTTTCTATCAGGCCTGCAAAATGTGCGGCATGGCCCTGCCGGCAGGAGAATCTCCGGCGCTCCGCTATCTGGTGAAGGCGGAGCCGCCGGTCCGAAGCGCGCCATCCCTGTCCGGCTCCGTCACCGGCATTATCACGCCCCGGAGCCGGATGGTTACCGGATCAAAACTATCCGTCGGCGACCGGATCATCGGGGTGACATCCTCCGGCCTTCATGCCAACGGGATTTCCCTGGTCATCAAACAGGCCATGGCGCTGAAAGAAAAATTTCTCCATCCGCTGCCAAATGGGAAAACCTTGGGCGAAGAAGCGCTCATCCCAACCCGATCCTATGTCCGGCTCGTCGAGGCGCTCCAGGAGCACAAAATTGAGATCCATTCCTTGCTCGGCGGGACGGGAGGCGGGATCGCCAAGATCGCCTATGCCAAGAAGCCATTCACCTACCGTGTCAAAAGATGGGTGGAGGAAATTCCGCCTCTGTTCCTGTTAATGCGCAAGACCGGCATCAGCCTGGAAGATTGCGTGAGGACCTTCAACTGGGGGATAGGCTTCTACGTCTTCGTGCCGGAAAGAGAAGTGGAACGAACCATCAAAACAGGGAGGAAGGCAGGATACGAACTTTTCGAGATCGGGCAAGTTGAAGCTGGAAAGCGGCGTGTCATCTTTGAGCCCGAGAAAATGATTCTCCCGGCGATCGAGTAATTGCCAATCGGCCAGCCTTTTTTCAAAGCAAGAACGTTTTTCCCGGTTTTGGTCAAGTGGTATGCTGCGGTTTCAAACCATCTCCCGCAATTGAGGTAGAAATTCGACAAGCGATTCGGCAATCCAATCCGCTTGGGAGAGCTCTTCCTTGGCAAACGTTGTCGTCAGTGCCAGCACCTTCGCACCGGCCGCTTTCCCAGCCGTCACCCCACTGATCGCATCTTCAATGACCAGGCAATCTTCCGGTTCGATCCCGAGATTCGCAGCCGCCCTTAAAAAGATGTCTGGAGCCGGCTTTTTGTGTTCAATATCCAGACCACTGACAATCGTGTGGAATGTGTCTTGGGGGATTCCTATCTCAGCCAGGTTGATGCAAATCTTGGTCGGGTCGGCACTCGACGCTAGGGCCATTTTCAGCCCGAATGCATGGCACTTTTCGAGAAATTGGATCGCTCCGGGGTAGGGAAATAGTTTTCCCGCCACCAGTTCGGCATAAATTTCGTATGTCCTGGCCTTATCTTTTTCTAACTGGAATGGAATGGCCCGTTTTTCGGCAACTCCGCCGAGGTATTTATTCTCGCCCATCCCGGTGAATTCAAGAAAATCCTCGGGCTTTACAGGATACCCTTTTTCCCGAAACATCCCGACCGCTGCTTGGCAGATATAGGCCTCGGAATCGAGGAGCACGCCATCCATATCAAACAAAATGGCGCGAATTTTGGGGATTGAGTCCATGGTTCTTCACTTTCTTTAAAATGCCAATGATAAGTATTCGACCCGGCGTAAACGCCGGGTCGAATACCGCCTGCGGCGGGAAAGGGCCGTGAACGGCCCTGATATTCCATTACAAAAAACATGATATATTGACAAGGCATTGACGCCAGGATCAGGATTTCATGCGATCGTTCGCCATGCACGGATCCATCATCGCTTTTATAAAACCATCTCAATTTCCTTCAGGCCGATTCATCGGCCTTCTCCGCCGCGGGCGGTATTAGGCCCGTGCTTGAGCACGGGCGAGCGGATTCGAAATACAGTCTGTTTTATTGCACCCCCCCCTGTCCCCCAACACGCCGCCGGCGGCGGCGTGTTGGGGGACAGGGGGACTTGTTTTGGCAAAATTTTATCAGCCCAGGGCGAGGCTTCTGCCGAGCCGCATGCCGGTACTAGAGTTCCGGCGCGGCAGGAGCCTCGCCCTCCCAATTCCCGGACACCCTCATTCAACTATTCGGACATGAATCCTCGAAGGCGGCAGGATACGGCCGCCTTCTATCAATAAAAATATGGAATAATTTTACAATTTTATATGGTTTCTGGATTGCATTATTGAAATTGTCGATTATGATGAGAGTGATCTATTGACATCAGAGAACATGACCACTGCGGCGGAATTGATTGATTGAACCGCAATAACCGCCCATTGGTGGTCCGCAGGTTTGGTGGATTGTTGGGTGATTTTTGTCTTCTGTCTTGTCATATCCTTGTCCCTTAATGATTCAACCGAGGTGAAGATCTAATGAACGGGCAACGCATGATTGGTTTGGGTATCGTCATGGCGATTCTGGCAACTTGCTCCATGGCGAATGCTGGCCTGATTCCTTTGGCCATTTCCGGCGTGACTGGCACTGCGTACCATCCAGGTGACAGTCTTTCTGGGGACGGTTCAGTTTCACGGGCCCTGGACGGCTCCGGATTGACTGTAGGTGACCCCGGCGATTCAAGCACGTGGACCCACGATGCCGCCTGGCAGAACAACTGGCAAGGCCAGGGTTCGTTCTTGAATGGGAATACACCTGGTTGCTGGTTCATTGCTGATCTCGGTTCGATCCACACGGACCTTGCAAATCTCTACATCTGGAATGTCCGCGAAGTCCTCGATCGCGGAATGAAGGATGTTGACATCTTCTACTCATCCTCGGCAGGCAATATCTTTGATCCGTCATGGGTTTGGACATCGCTGGGCAGCTATACGATTGCTCAAGCAACTGGCGGGGGGACACCTGCGGACACCGTGATCGATCTGAGCAGCATTTCCGCCGCACGCTATATTGGGTTTGATATTAAAACCAACTACGGCAGTGCAGGCCGGGTCGGTGTCGCGGAGATGCAGTTCACCGTGATTCCAGAGCCATCGTCCATCCTACTGACTGGCCTGGCCCTAACAGCAGTGGGCCTGCTCTTCAGCCGCTGGCGTCGTTTCTAGCGCAGGCGATGCCTCTTCCAGTTTTCGATGAGTTGAAGAACGCTTTCCCACGGTGTGTTCGGGAACAAGGCATCGACTGGCGCTAGGATGAAACCGGACTCTCGGCCCAGAACCTGGCAAGCATGAGCGACCTGCGATTCAAGCTCGTTCCGCGTGCCCGTCCCTAAAGTCAGCGCGCTATTCACTCCGCCGGCCAGTGCAATATGCCCGTGGAGTTTTCGCTTAATAAGTTCGAAATCAACCTTGTCCTGGACCGGATCGACATAATAAAGCAGATCCATCCCAGTTTCGATTAGCAAGTCCGCCATGACCTCCACGCCCGTCGTCATCACATAGGCGAACTTCTTGCCGGCGTCGTGCGCCAGGTCCGCAAGTTGCTTGATCCGCGGGACCAGGAACTTCTGGAACAACTTGGGGGACCAGAAGTCCGTTGAACTGTACCAACCACGCATTGCCATGACGTCGACACCACCATGGTCGAGTGCCAAGCCGGTCCGCAGGAGGTCACTCTCGTGAACCAGATCGAGGATTTCCTCAAAGACGTCCGGTTCGGTCATTGACATGAGGATCGCCGACTCCGTACCAGTCAACCACACAACGGCGTCCATACCGAATGCCGACCAGGCCTGGACGGCAATCCCTTCTCGATCGGCAAACTCGCGTACTCGGTCCAAGCGGTTTTTATAGGAGGCAAGAAGATCACTGCTCGGATCAGTCAATAAGTAGCGCAGCTTCGGGATATCTTCCGCCCCGGTACACGCATGCCGCACGCCACGCGGGATATTGAAATCTTCCATGAGCGGGACGTGTCTGGGTTGGATTGGCCAACCCGGATCGATTTGCTCGGCGGCATGACGCACCGCATGGCGCAAGGACCCGCTGGGCGTATCGTACTCCCTGACCAAAATTGTGCCTTGTTCGTCTTCTTGCTGAAAATCTCGCCAGCGGACGCGAGGATCGACACCCCATGGTACGGAAATGTCGATCACATCATCCAGACCCAATGATTGCCATGCGGCCACTCGGCGGAAGTCGTCCTCGACAGTCCACGCATGCGGGAGTGTATGGATATGCTCAAGCCGGCCCGTGTACCAGTATGGCACGGGTTTGCCATCGCTCATCCAGGTCAGATCAGCGGGCGGTGTCAGGCCAAAGCACCAGCAAGCCAGAGGAATCCAATCGACTGGCGCGAAATCAATCGCCGCCAGAATTCGTTCCCGCGATGTCATTTCAGGCTGGCTCATGATCCAAAGGTTCCTTAAACTCTAGCTGCCTTGCGGAATAGATCCACGAACAAAGACTCCTGTTTTCCCGTCAAGCACGATGCGATCGGGATAATCACGCTCCGTTCGAACAAGTTGTCCGCAACAGGAAGCGTGCCCTTCACGTAGTTCGATGGACTCTCTTGATTCATGGGATGGGTCCATGGATATCCATCCGGGCTATTACTGCATTTCCGCACGAGGGCCCGGATATTGTAATAGATATGCAGTCCATAATCGGTCAGGCGAGTGGCTGCCAGGCCCGACGGGGCTGCATGCTGCTGGAACCGGGTAGCTTTCTCACTATTTTCAAATAGGGCGATGAGGAACGCGCCACAATCACCGTCAGGATCGTCGACCCGGCGCCATGTGATTCCTGGCAGATCTGCCAACTGCTCCTTGATCCGGCGTTTACAATCTCGCAAGTGTCGAACGATTTGGTCCAGCTTACCAATCTGAGCACGGAGGACAGCGGCGACCAATTCACTCATTCGCGATCCGGCCCCCCAGAGATAGATCCCCTTGCTATCATCGGGCATTTGCCCTGACCAGGGCACACCTAGATCGTGAGCGGCATTGGTCCGGTCGATGAGGGCCTCGCGGTCGCAAACGACAATGCCACCCTCACCCGCCGTGATCATCTTGTTCATCTGGAAGCTGAAAACCGCCATATCGCCAAAAGTTCCAACCGCTTGGCCGTCCAGGGATGCGCCATTGGCCTGGGCGCAATCTTCGAGAACGCGAAGGTTCTGTTTTTTTGCAATGTCCATGATGGCAGGCATGGCGACCGGAACACCGCACATGTGGACTGGAATGATCAGCGTGCTCTTCGCTGTAATCTTGGCCGCCAGATCCCGCGGGCACATATTAAAACTATCATCGATATCGACCAGCACCGGGATGGCTCCGGCTCGGACCACGGTCCCCACGGTCGACACCCAAAGAAAGCACGGAATCAGGACCTCTTGGCCAGGCCCCACTTCCAGCGCGGCAAGCGCCGCGGCAAGGCCGCTCGTGCCACTCGCCACGGCCTGAGCGTACTTGCGACCTAGCCGTGTTTTAAACTCCTGTTCCAGCTGATTCACTTCCTGTAAGAAACTCGCCCCGTAGTACCGGAATGGCGATTTGTTTCGGATCACGCGGAGAACAGCCTCTTCTTCCATTCGGTCGTAGTAATGGATCCCCGGGAACTCGCGGGGAAATGTGACTTCTGGCACGGACTGCACGGACATGGCATCCTCCTCCTAATCCTCACGAGACATCGATCATTTGAAAGCCTGCTACACGGGCAAAATCCCGGATCTGCGCCCGCCAATCGCCCAGGACCATGAGGAAGTGCTGGGTAACGCCGGCTTCTAATAAATGCTCAAAAAATTCGGTCACTGGGCTTGGGGGCCGGAAATTGCCCGAAGCATATCCGTTAAGCGAACACGTGATCGGGACCGATTCCACCAAAGACTGCACGATTTTGAACGAATCGCGTGCCGGTCCGAAGTGGACCATCGTAACAGCGCCGAGCGGCATGTTGAAGCATGCAAAAGGTGCTCCCGCATATTCGAAATCCGCGTTCTTGTATTCGGTGTCGGGCATGATCACCACGGATTCGGGATCTGCAATCGCATGATTATTCGGTCCAGCGTGTCCAGCCATGAACGTATTCCGGGCGTCGTCGAGGAACAAGGGCTCGGCGAACAGGCAAGGCCGTCCAAGCATCGTTCGGATCGCCAGCCCCAGCGCCGCCATACAGACGTCGGCTTCCGGGACCAGCACGGAATCGTTCTGATTGAAGTCGGGGTGATAGAATCCCGGCCGCAACCCACACATTTCATGGAGTGCGGAGTCCACGTCATTGAATGCCAGGCCGTCAAGCCGCAACGCATCCGCCAGATGCGCCAGGCCAATGGACGCTTGCACCGATACCTTCATCAGGGCATCGTCGGCCAAATCATTCACTTGGTACATTCCACGGAATTTGGCAACTAAGTCCGCCGTCTCGGCATCCCCCACTGCCTTGATTGCGTCAAGGAATCTGGCAAACGAAACAATCGTAATCTCCGGGCCAACATCCGTGAAAAAGCGATAGGGATCTACATACGTGGACCACATGATTTCATTCTGGCTCTGGAACAGGCCAATCCGCGCTCGATGGAGAATGGCGCGGGCTTTGGCGGCATTCGCGAAGCGGACAATTCGATCATGACAGCGTGATCGGCTGCCGCAGATAGTTTCAATACATCGCCCGGACGCACGAAATCGGCCGGCGGATGCGCTTCCTTCCAAGCTGCCGACCAATCCCGTGTTGTCGAGGAAGTCAACAAAGGCATCCGACGAATAGTTGTTTTCACGTGGGATCGTCTCCTTCTGCTCGCACCAGAAGAGGACAGGAATTCGCGCCGGGAAATCGCGGAGAAATCGTACCCATGCAAAGTCCTCTGCCCAGGTCATGAAGGATGCCAGTACGAAGTCGGCATCTTGTTGGATGAATAACTTGATCGCCACTTCGAGTTGTTCGACGCTGGAAACCAGCCCCGGATCGATGATATCCAGATCCGCTCGCAGTTCGCGGCAAATTGCTTGATGACGTGCTTGGACCTTGCTGGCAAGGTTTCCACCAGGCGCATTGCTTCCCATGCCGACAGCTTTGAACCAGTTGCATTCCAAAAACAGAATACCACAGCGGGGCTTGCGTACTTTCCAGTTGGACTTATTCATTCAGGCATTCCCTATACATAACACTCCAACGAACGATCGATTGTTCCGGCCGTTATTCGCTCCCATGAGAAAAACCAATGTCCTGGATCGCTCCGCGATCCATACGAAATAAAACATTCGTTCATCAAAACGATATGTTTCCACTATCCTCGGGCAATTGCCGATACCATATGAAATACAGAGCGACAGCAGACCCAATGACCACGCCGCTGGCGATCCAGAATGCATGCCACTGATGGGTGCACGCGTAGGTTGAGATTAAATAGAGCGCCTGCAGACCGATCATTGTGACAAGAGTCGCCACCAGGTCTAGGGTAAAATTATCCTGTTTATCTTGATGTTTTGAGTCGTGATATTTTGATTCGGCGATCCGTCGGACGGGCCCCCACAATCCGGCCGGCCGCACGCGACGATAGAAATCCTGGAGTGTTTCAAGATCGGTCGGGGGGCTCAACCAGGCCGCGGCGATACTCGTGACCACACTGATTGCCATCAACGTGGGGATGCCGACATATCGGGGCGCGGCGGGGAAAAACAGGGCGGAAGCAATCGCGGCAGCTGTACCTGCCAGGGTTCCCACGGCAAAACCCACGCCGTTGAACCGCCACCAATACCATCGCAATACATTCGGGATGATAACCGCCGCTCCAAGCTCCATCATGATCCAATCAAAGATCTGATTGATGTTCTTTGCCTGCATCCCTATCAGGATTCCAAGGATCACCACCAGGATACTACAGACTCTACTGGCCCAGACGTAGTGGGCTTGAGTGGCGCCGCGCCGAACATACTTCTGATAGAGGTCATTCGTCATGTAGGAGGCCCCGGCATTCACGGTCGAGGAGAATGTCGACATGAAAGCGGCGATCAGTCCAGCCAGTACGATACCTTTGAGCCCGATCGGTAGCATCGTGCCGATCACCACGGGATAGAGCTGGTCCGGATTGGATAGGTTGCCACCCCAACGGATCATCCCAATCACACCCACGGCCGCGGAGACCATGAACATGGGAGTCAGCCCAATACCCCATATCATTCCCGCCAAACTGGCTTCGCGGGGCGATCGCGCAGCCAGGAATCGTTGCAGGTCGTAGAGTTGCTGGGGGCCGCCCGCCCCGAGGGCGAATCCCTTGAGGCACCACATCAGAAGCATCGGGCCGAAGAAGATCCAGCCTGCCGTATCGGCCCAGCCTTCCAATCGCGGCCAATTCCAGACGGGTGCGATGGAGAACCAGTCGGGTGGCACCTGCCGCGCCAGCGTTTCGAAGGAACTCATGTTGACCGCTTTGGAAATCAATACAAACGAGCCAACCAAAACGATCAGAAACTGGATGAATCCCGTGATCCCAACTCCGATCAGGCCGGCTGCCACGGCATACACGGCGGTGAATGCCATCAACGTAATCGCCAAAACATGCTGTACTTCAATAGCTGGAATAAAATCCGAGATCGCCCGAGCCGTTTCGTGCGGCGTGAAAGTGAGCAGGAACCGGCCGCATCCAAACTCGGCAAAACCAATGAACGCCACGGCGATCACGATCGCCATCAACGCGTACGCCACTCGGGCGAACTCACCACCAGCCCCATTGCCAAATCGTACAATCATCCACTCGGCTCCAGTAAGCACCCGGCTCCGCTGCAGCCATTTGCCCATGAACGTGGCGAAACAGGCCAGCATCACCACGCAACCCCACATCAGCTGTGGCCAAATGAATCGCTGGCCCATCACGTAAAATAGCGTGATTGTCCACATGACGCCGGCAACGTCGAAATAGCATGCCGTGCCGGATAAACCCAGCAGCCACCACGGTAACTTCCGGTCCCCTAGAAAATAGGAATTGAGGTTTTTGGATGCGATCCTCGTGACAACAATTCCAGCAATGAAGATCAGTACCAGGTACACAACGACGATCACAAGGTCGGTCATTGCGACATGGATCTCTTCCATTCGGAGTTCTTGCATAGGATGGATCCTAAATTGGGATCGTCATAAAGAGGAGTCCGTGGAGTTATCCGGGGGGGGCTGGCCAGGTATCGGGGTTCCAATGCATTTCAACGATCCATCGATCCGAGGAGTTTCGACGGCCCGCATGGGCACCCTGTCACTCCGAGCATGATAGTCGCGCAAGAAAAGCACGGGCTCCCTGAAGAGCCATTTGTTCGCAGGAGCGAACAACGACACTCACCGACACGCATCACCGATCCAACAACGATTTCGATCAATACGCCATTCGCCATCGATACAGCCCAAGCCCCATGGCCAGACCTGCGAGCAACATGAGACTGCCAGGCTCGGGGACTTGGCATACCAAAGCACCCCCCGCGCCGCCAGTGCCAAACTGGTTCTTCCACTCGTTCAGATCAACCCCGTCGACAATCCCACTTCCATCCGCATCACCGTTGGAGTTGTCGATTTGATTCGTAAGGCCAAAACCTCTTTGCCAAATTAAGAAATCGGCGCCGTCGACGTCGCCATCGCCATCGAAATCGGCATCCGGGGCATGGGTCGATGGCAGTGGAACGACCCATCCCGGGGTGACTGTTCCCTCGTCCACAAGATTAAAATCAAACGAGATGTCATCAAGTGAGGTGCCTGCCGTCACGGCAAATCCCAGGCCAAGCCGAGCACCTGGATCCAATGTCATCGACGCGGTGAGGTTGAGTTCGGACAGGGCATTCGCGGTGGGTGCAACTTCTTCCCAACCCGCAAGGCCAGCGTCCGCGAGACTATCCCAGCCAACTCCCGGCGTACTGGTCGGATCGGGTAGCAGCGCCCCGGATGCCGATTGGATCACGTAGCCATCGAGGTTCCATGATGTGCTGGTGGCTGTATTCAAGATGGCCACTTCCCCAGTCGTTTCATCCACTCCAAGACAAATATGAAATTGAGGCGATTGATCCGGGAGCGCCTCATTGATCACCAGTTGTGCATTCTCACCGCCCCATCCGTCGGGCCCATCGCCCCAGCTATGCGCATAATCCACGCCGTCAAGTTCATCGGCAATCATCACCAACGTGAGGAATTGATTCCCGGCGGAAGCCGCAGTTTCGATCAGCGCGATATCGGCCGCGGAACTGCTACTGTAAAAGAAAACATCGGTAGGAGTGGGAGCAGCCAGATCATAGGTACCCAGCGACTCAAACTGCACCGCTCCCGTGGAGTATTCGTTCTGGTAGGCGTTCCATGTCATCGATGTGGCCGGCGTGCCAGCGGTTGTGTCGATAAGAAGGGAGGACTGCTTGATTGCCTTCAACTCATCACCCCAGGGGTGGGCGCTGCCCCAAAGACCCAAATAGGCCTCGGTGATATCGATCCCTGCCAGGCTGCTGATATCGAACTGGACCACTCCATAACGCCTCGTCCCAGGATCCCCGCTAAACGAATTCCAGACGGAAATCATGTCATTCTCGTATGTCGTATCGGGGGCGCTCTCCCGAATCCAGACGTCCGTGACTGCCTCCAGGACAACTGCCCACGCGGATAATGGGGTGGCGAATAGAACAAGTGCCGCGATGAGAATCCGATGGATCATTTCAGTGAACTCCCAGTTGCGTAGGAAAGGATATATTGTCAATTGGAATAGTTTGAAGAAAGATATGTGTATCGATCTTGCCAGCGCCTCGCGTTGTTTTTTATTACCGGCGGCGCCAAGCAATCATCAGGCTGATTGAAATGAAGCAAAGAGCAACACCGCTCGGTTCAGGAACGGCGATTGATCGGCCATTTCCTGGCGTGGAAAATATTTCTTTGAAACGATCGAAATCGAAGAGATCAACCGTACCGTCGGCGTTATGGTCTCCCAGCGTTCCGGGCTCCACCTCCTGCAGCCAGTTGGCGGTGATGACGGCGTAATCGGCTGTGGTTATCTGGCCGTCGCCGTTCCAGTCGCCCTCGGACGGTGGCGCTTCGTTGAGATACAGCAGGGGTGGATGACTGTCATATTCAATGTCGCTCCAATCCCGCTGACCATCCGTTGCTTCCAGAATAAGGGTGATCAGGCCACTCCCACCATTCGCGGTCCGCCGGCTGTTCAATAGGTTGAGATCGGATGGCGAGGCAATGCCACTCGTCTCATATCCGGGAACATTGTCCGGAGGCGTGATGCTGTAGGTGCCGAGTGTCTCCAGGGCAACCTCGGTCGCCTGATCAAAGATTTCATATTCCTCATAGGTATAATCCATGATCTCCGGCGGATCGATCAGAAATGCTTGCTGAACCAACGGATTGGTTTGAGCACGAACATCATTGCGGTCGTACAGTTGGATCACCGCGCTGGTAATTGGCACCGAGAACGAGGCGATGTCCCACTGAATGACACCGAGCCGTTCCCCGCCAGCAATGGTATCCGTTCCAGGCGCCCAGACGGAAATAAGATCACCCGCATAGACTGTCGCAGGCACATCTTGGCGGATCCAACTGTCTTCGACTGCTTCCAGTATGTCGGCCCAGGCCGGTGGCACGAGCACCGCCAGGCCAACGACAATCGCCATCGCCGGAATGAGTCCTCGATTCAACTTCATGGGTTCTCTCCCTTCTTCTTAGAACTCGGGGTTGTCTCCTTCTGAGATCTCTCCTTGACCGTCCGAAGTGAGGCGGATTGTGATGAAGTTATCCTCATCGGCCTTGACTTCATATGATAAACCTGACGTATCCCCATTACCAAATTCTTTTGGAATGACCCACCGCACGCCTTGATACCTGTTCTCGGATTGGGTGCCCGGATCGTCCACCGTGGCGGTCACAGCCAGCTTCCCTGGCCCGACCACGGCTCCATCGCCATCCGAGTAGGTGGATAGTTCGAAGGAGCCATCCGGGCCGATCTTGCCTTTTGCGAGTCGGCCTGCTTCGGGAGTGAATAGGACACTGGCATGTTGGGCATGGGCTAGCGGCCTATTGTCGTAAAGAACCTTGCCACGCAGAGGCGCCATATCCGGCGTATTTCTGCCGCAGCCGATGCCGAGTGCGAGTAGCAAAAGAATTGCCAGGATACGGGATGGGAACTCGGGAAATTCATTTCTCCGGACCACAAGTTCTGCCAGCGGATTATGTTCCGCCAGCGGATTGCGTTCCGCCAGCGGATTGCGTTCCGCCAGCGGATTGCGCATTTCTTTCAATGTTTCCACGACACGCGGACCGGGACCAGTCGCGGACTCGTGAAATTTCAGTCTGGAATTGCCGCCCGTGGATTCTTTCATGACGCAACCATTCTCAAAGCCCTTCCTTGGAAACAAGTTCGCTGCATGCCCGGCTGGCCATTGCTTTCAAAATGTTCAATTCGACATTATCTGATACAAATCGCACACTGCTATCCGCCAACAGAAAATGAGCGCCGCCCGCGGCATGTTCGCTGCCGAAACTTGTGTCGTTGATGTCAATGGTATTCAGGTCAAGATCGTAGCGGTATGAGTTGAGTGGATACGCAATATTCTTCGTTGTCATGGAATTCGTCCAACCGACGCTGAGTCCTCCTAGCCAGGCCTCATATTCTCCAATATCCCAGGCCATCTCCCCCATCAGAAACGTATTGCTCAGTCCATCGGTCACGCGCGAGGCGGATATGAATTGGTCGCGGACAAGGATTCCATTCGTGGTAAAATCGCCATGGCAGGTTGTGCTCGTATCGATCTCGTACCGTTCCCGAAGCCCCGGAATAAGCCCTTTCGCGCCCATCACGCCAAGATAGTGTGTCGCATATTCACCCGGTCCAAGATACCATTGGTTTCTGTTGTAGTAGTAGGTGGCGATATTGTCATCTTTGCTGGGGCACGCGTAGCCTGGGACATTCGTTTGCCGCAGCAGCGTGTGCACGTCCGCCTCCCAGCCGAAATCCCATTGGATCATGTCATAGATCGTCTGAAGTTCCATGTAAGGCAAGAGCCGGGCGTGCGGGCTGACTCGAGGATCTTTGAAATTTCCAGTCCCGGCCTCGATATCACGGATCGATCCGGCTGGAAACGTATTGTTGGCCGAGTGGTAGTTATGAAACGCCAGGCCAAACTGTTTGAGATGGTTCGTGCACTGCGATCGGCGGGCCGCTTCGCGAGCTGCCTGGACGGCCGGCAATAATAACGCCACGAGGATCCCAATGATGGCAATGACGACCAAGAGTTCAACCAACGTGAAACCAGACTTTGGGTGCCTTGGTCTGGCCATTGCATCGGACTCCTTCGGCCCCATCCTAACCAGCTGCTCAACGTGAGAATGAATACACCAACCCATGTATGATAATGGATGCCGGTTAAGGCAATGTAAACTGTAACATTGCGAAATGGGACTATAATTTTGACCATGGCGGGTGTTGCATGGCATGCTGTCGTCAGCCCGGCAGATGGCAAGATGGGCGATCATCCGTGGAATCCGCCTCCCATTTTTACATTTCTTGAATCCGAGGGCCGTCGCCACACCGTCTCGGATACGTGCGGTATTCCCCCAGCGTCTGTCCGGTAAGGCGATGGAACAGGTTGGAAAGGTATTCTGGGTACTTGAAACCAGCGCGGGTGGCAATCTCGCGGATGGGCAGATCGGTTGCTTGCAACAACAACTTCACATGGTTGATCTGTACCCGTTGGATTTCGTCATGGAGCGTTCTGCCGAGTGCCCTTTTGAACCGCTGTTCAAGCGATGTACGCGAGATGGTTGTCTGTTTGACCACGTCGTGGACATCGATTCCATCACATGCATGTTCACGAATATATCGCAAGGCAGCGGTAATTTGACAATCATCGATAGCCAAGACATCCGTCGATTGCCGGGTAACGATTCCGACCGGTGGGACGGCGAATACGCCACGATCGGCGGGCACGTCACCGGACATCATCCGTTCGAGCAACGCTGCCGCGGCATAGCCCAATCGCGCGCCCCCTTGAATGATTGACGTGAGCGGTGGGATTGCCAAGTCGCAAATCTGTTCGTCATTATCAACGCCGATGACGGCAACATCGTCCGGTACAAGGAGCTCAAGATGCCGACAGGCTTCCAAGAGATGCAATGCCCTCAAGTCATAGGCAGCCATCACGCCGACAGGCTTCTCAAATGAATCGATCCAAGCACTCAATTGTCGAAGGAGCTCTGGCCAATTCCGGGACACTTTCTCCGTATCGCGAAAGATCGAGCAACCATACCCGGCCCTTTCAATTCGCTCTTGAAACGCGCGGGCCCGTTCCTCCGACCAGGGCTGGTTTCGCGCCGATCGGGGCATCGCGCAGAATCCAAACCGCACGAACCCGCGGTCCAGCAGGTGTTCCGCGCCCAACCGCGCGATTTCTCGGTTGTCGGTCGCAAGGTAGCGAATGCGGGGGCCCTGGATCCCGGTGCCGCCACCAAAACCAACCACGGCAACATCCAGCTGCTGAACGGCTTTTGCGATCCGCCGGTCGTCTGTATTGGCAATGATCCCGTCGCCTCGCCACAACTCCAACTGAGCGATGCGGTGATCTGGATCCGAGGGAACGTAAAGGCTCCACTGCCCGTGTTCGTGTACGTAACGGCTGATTCCGCGCATTACCTCACGATCGTAGGGTTCGGAAAAATCGGGCAGTATCGCAACGCGGCGGCCTTCGAGCATTGCTGGACCAATCGAACCAGAGACATCCCAAATTCGGCCCGAAAAAAATCATAGCACAATTGAAATATTCCACAATGCCCACGCCCGAAAAGATCGTGCAGTTGATAACTTATTTTTAGTATTTGAATGATCGATATCACCTTCCCGCCTGAGAGATTGTGCAGTTTAGAACATGTTGTCGTATTGGAATGATCGACATCACCTCCCTGCTTTTCGCTCGTTCGACTGGTTGACTTCGTCAGACCATAACAAACGATTCGAAACAAAATGATTCCGTAGAGTTCATGGGCTACCACAG
>JAFGFZ010000230.1 GCA_016930815.1 Pirellulales bacterium
AGGAGGGGGATGATCGATCGTTCCCCAGGGTTGAGATAGTAGCGCCCCGTTGGAGCTCTGGATCGGACTTGTGTAAAACAACGAGGGTCTTCCTGGGGGCTACAAAGACCACGTTGGATCGCGGTCTCCTGACCGCGACATATCGAGGGACCGAGCAAGATCAGGGGTGCAAGAGTCCTCCAGCAGCGTTAACGCGATCGTGGCCGAACCCGAGATCCATCGCGAACCGAGTCGCTTGGATGGACGATGAGAGTATCTCCTTCCGAGAGGCCGCTAAGCACTTCTGCTTCGAGTCCGTTTTGTTTTCCAAGTGAAACACGCATCCGTTTTGCGATTCCATCGACGATCGAGGAGATAAAACTATCCTATCCCGCCGGATTGAAAAATTAAAGGGGAACTCCCCTTGGACGCGGCATACTATAGAATGATCATTGCTCTTATTGATCTTTGAGCAACGAATAATCCAGGGCGACCAGCGGGAGCCCGGCAATTTCCGAGTTGGATCTTGAAATGCGGATTCGATCGTTGCGCAACCTTCATTAGAATGAGTTTTATAATTGAAAAAGATAATCAAAGATGACAGAAACGAAACGATTGGATACCAAACGGCTTAGCCTCGTCGCTGGGACGGCGGAACTTGGTCGAGCGGAGCTGGACGGAATCGCTAAGTTCGCACTCAAGCTCGGCGCAAGGGTCCCACAGGAATGGCCACCACCGCTCAATGATGCAGGTTCCATGACCTGGTTCACCGAGTATTTGGAAACACACCCGGATGCGGTAGGTTGGACCGCATGGTATTTCCTGCTCAAGGAACCCGATGGTGAATATACGGCGATTGGTGGTGGCGGATTCAAGGGTGCTCCCGATTCAACAGGAACTGTGGAAATTGGATACTCCATCCTTGAAAACTACCAGTGCCAAGGATTCGCCTCGGAAGGAGTCCACGCATTGATCGAATGGGCATTTTCCCATGCGGATGTCCATCGGATCATTGCTCAGACTTTTCCGGACTCCAGGCCTTCCATCCGAGTCTTGGAAAAACAGGGCTTTCTCTTGATCGGTGATGGATTTGAGGATGGGGCCATCCTGTATCAACTCGACCGCCGCGATGACTCAGCAAGAACCTGAAACATGATGCGACAATTCCCAATATTTCAGATGCCAGTTGTTTGGTTGCTCGTCACAGCAGCCTTTCGTTGCCACCTTGTTACGGCCGATGACCGGCCCCAATGGGGTGAACGGTATTCTCGGAACATGGTGGCTAGCGAAACGAACCTGCCATCTCATTTCGATCCGGAATCGGCCCAGAATATCCGCTGGTCGATACCCTTGGGAACCTGCAGTTATGCCACTCCAGTCGTCGCGAATGGCAAGGTTCTGATCGGGACCAACAACGGCGTGCCTCGCGATCCCCGCCATCAAGGAGATCGGGGTGTCTTGATGTGTTTCAATGAATTGGATGGGACCTTCTGTTGGCAACTGGTTGTTCCCAAACTTGCCGGCGATGTCTATTTGGATTGGCCGGAAGCGGGCATTTGCTCGCCACCAACCGTTGAAGGGGACCGTGTCTATGTCGTATCCAATCGGGCCGAAGTCCTTTGCCTTGATCTGGAAGGCCAGCAAAATGGCAATCAGGGACCATGGATCGACGAAGGCCAATACCAGACACCGCAGGGGGAATCGCCTGTCGGAATTGGTCCGCTCGATGCCGATATCCTGTGGCGATTCGACATGCCGTCCGGAGTGGGCATGTATCCGCATGATGAAGCACATAGTTCCATCCTGATCGATGGGCAGTACCTGTATATCAACACCGGCAACGGCGTGGACAACACCCATCGCAGAATTCGCGCGCCGGAAGCGCCGAGTTTGATCGTACTGGATAAAACCAATGGTCAGCTCGTCGCGGTGGATGATGAACTTATCGGGCCGCGGATATTCCATTGCACTTGGTCTTCACCAGCCATCGCCGATGTGAACGGCCGGCGTCTTGTTTTCTTCTGCGGTGGCGATGGTGTCTGCTATGCATTTGACGCCTTGGAACCGGCATCGGTATCGGGGACGGTCGCGAAGTTGAACCGCGTCTGGCGCTTTGATCCCGATCCAATGTCTCCCAAGGAGGATGTCCAGCGGTTCCTGAACAACCGCCGAGAAGGGCCGAGTAATATTAAAGGGATGCCCGTTTTCTATAAGAACCGCATCTATGTCGCGGTCGGCGGTGATATCTGGTGGGGCAAGAACAAGGCCTGGCTCGAGTGCATCGACGCAACGCAAACGGGCGACATCACGGAAACGGGCCGCATATGGTCCTACCCGCTCGAGCGGCACTCCTGTTCGACACCATCCATCGCCGATGACCTTGTCTTTGTCGCCGATTGCGGCGGGAAAGTCCACTGCGTGGATGCCAATACCGGCCAACCCTATTGGGTCCATGATGCGGGCCGCGAGATCTGGAGCTCCACATGCGTCGCCGACGGAAAGGTCTTTGTCGGGACTCGGCGAGGCGATTTCTGGATTCTTGCCGCTGGACGTGAAAAAAAAGTTCTTAGCTCAATCCGCCTCGACGATCCAATCCACGGCACGCCAGTCGCCGCCAACGGTACGCTCTTCGTGCCAACCATGAGCAAACTATACGCGATCCAAGCTGATTAGAGGCCATTCCGGGTTCGATTCGAACGAGTCCTCGAATAATGGCAACCAGTACTAACAGGGACAAGGCGATTTTATGCGTTCCTGGTTCAGGTACCGCGGCTAGCATCGTGCCGGCTGAACCGGTGGCGAAACCTTGCTGCCATGCCAGAAGGTCGTTGATATCCACGATTCCATCCCCATCGGCATCGCCATCGCGCCACGTTGCGCCACTAATCGAACCAGGCGTGAAACCCGACTGCCAGATCAGGAAATCGGAACCGTCCACATTCCCATCGCCATCAAAATCGGCCGGCCGGAGCGGTGATATCTCGATCAGAAACTCGTTCGCTGGATCGTCTTTGACAAGATCGTGGAATGGCGAATAAGACCTACCCGCACCGTGCGGCCGTCTTCGAGGAACTCGAATACCCGAATCCACCCATTGCCGCCGTATGTTTCGAACTGGGTGTTGAAGAGCATTTCATAAACGGTCGTTCCATCCGCGCCAGTGCCTTCCAGATATCCGACGCCATCCCCTCCCACGTGCCCGCTATGCACCATTTCAATGTTCTCGTGAAACCGGATCAGCTCTTCCCATAATTCCTGGCCATCGTGCGTGTCGCCGGATGTCGGATAAGCATGCGGGTTCCCGCCTTGATTGTTGTCGGGATCACTGTCCAAATTTCGATTCCAGTCATAGCGGGTTTCATCGTGATACATGTACGCGTGGGTCAGCAGCATGGCCATGTGGTCGTTATAAGTCGATCGAGATAGAACGCGATTTGCCCAACTGATCACCTGTTGCCGAGGCCCCCATTCGAGCGAAAAAATCAACAGCTGGCGGCCGTCTGGGGCCTCCAATTCGTAGTAGGCATTTTCAAGATGGACGTCTTCCATCACTCCTTTCAAGATGCCACCTTGCGATGGATCGACGAGTGGATTGTCGGATGCGTGAAAGTAATCGTTGAAAAAAGTCGTCCGATCCTGGGAATCCGTGGTGCCATAGTCATGATTGCCAGTTGCCATGATATACGGTACTTCGCCGTTGAGGATACTCATGGCATTTTTCGCGTTTTCCCATTGCTGCGTTGACGTTTGATCGCCACTGGTCGGAGTACTGGTGTTGTTATTATTGACGATATCGCCTTCCTGAAGCACGACCTGGATCTTCCACGTATCCCGGTTGTCCCGGATCCAAGTGTTCATCCCGTCAAGGATACTGACGCAGCTGGAACTCTTGACATAGTTTTGAATGTCCGGCAACACGACCATGGACCAGGCTGCATCTGTGGATGGAGTGAAACTTGCTTGTGGCTGGGAAACAACAATCCCGGGAGAGGCCCGATCCTGGATTCCCGACGGAGATCGGGAATACGTGGCGCCATAAACACCCGGCATCGATGGGCGCCAGCTGGTGCCTAGATCGTTGCCCGTTGTTGTTAGACCGGAAGGTAAAGCGAAAATACTCGAACCATCCGGGCTGATGAAAGGCCATCCGTTCTCGTCGTCATAATTCACGCTATCGTGTACCGTGCCGTAGCTGTCCCGGATGGCAAGTATTTCATTCGCGGGAGATGGCGTATTGGCAAACAAGGGAAAATTTCCCAACTCAATGCGGTTAATCCCGGTACCCCATTGGGCATCGAATGATGTGGCATCCGAGACGAGGACGAGCGCCTGATTCGGATTGAGGAATGTGTTGGCGGGAATCGGATTCGTGATTTGCATGTCCTGGATATCCGCGAATGTCCATCCATCAAGAGCAATCCGCGTGGTCGAGTTATTGAAGATTTCAACCCACTCCTTGCCGGTGTCGTCCCCATCCGGATTGTACATGATTTCACTAATGATGATGTCGGCGGATACCGTCCAATCCACCGTCGAGAATGCGATGACCAGGGCTGTGACGCCCGCCAAAACGGTCCGGAAATGAATTGTGGAATGGAACATCAAGATCATCGTGCCAGGAAAGTCGCGGAGAACCACAAAGGCCACAGAGAACTTAGAGATAGATCCATTATGACAGATCATTATAAAATTGTCGAAATTATTGCACTTTTTACTGATTGCAGCCGCCATGCCGACCATCGCCTGCGGCGTTGCCCTCGTTGTTACACACAAATCAATCGAAGCCTCAGCCCCAACGGGGCGACCTTAACCAAGCCCAGGGTGGAGAGACGGGCGGGTACCGACCGTCTCGTAACCCTGGGATAGATAACGCAATATTCCATAAAACCCTAACGCGGCCGAAGGCCGCAATAAAGTGTAGGCGGGTCTCTCCGAGAACCGCAATGCCATCTAATAACAGCATACTGTAAGATGCGCGCACCGTGCGCGCACCGTGCGCGCATCTTACACGGTAATACCCCAACGGGGTGGCCCTAAACGGCCATTATTTTAGGGCCACCCTTTCAGGGTTTTCATTGGGGTTGGAACAGGGACCCAAGGTTGCGCCAATGCTCGCAGAGCTCGCATTGGCTTCACCTTGGGCTGTGATAGCGACGCCCCGTTGGGGCTTTGGATCGAACTTGTGTAAAATAACGAAAGCGTTGCCTTCGTTTTTTTTTACACGAGCCGGCGATGTATGCGCCAGACCACGCCAAATAATATCATCGGCCATGTCAATAATATGACGGATGGCTCTGGCACCGGGTCACCGTGGACGGCAATACTCAATTCGTAAAGCTGAACCGCCTCGTGGGATCCCCAGACACGGATGAAATAACGCCCCGCGGATGGCAAGTAGAAATTCTCAAATGTTTCCACTCCGCCCCGAGGCAGATCATCGACTCTGGCCAGCAGACTTGTGTCCGCGTCATAGATGGCCAGCAGCAGGTCGTTTGCCGTATTGGCATTGTACAGCAGTTCCTGTTCTCCAGCGGCCGCCTGGAAAAAGGAACCGCCTCGGGGCATGAGTGCAAGATCGATCCAGGCAGGCTGGACGACCTCGAAGCTGAAATAATCCAGATCAGTCCGTTTGTGGATGCTTAGAAAATCGACATCCGATGCATCGACCACGAGGTCCGGCCCAGCATCCTGGCCAAGTGAGATCATGTCGCCGAGAGCGAGCGGGCCCAGCGCCACTGCCTGCGATGGCGTGTTGTTGCCAATCCCATCTCGGTTCCATTCCAACCGATCGCCATACAGGTAATGGAGACCGCGAATATCATCCATTTGCGGCCCATCAAAGAGAAGATTCAGTACCGGTTCCATCAGGAAATTGGCATCGCTTGAAATGATGTGATCAAATCCCAGCGCATGCCCGATTTCATGCATCAGCGTGTTGCGAAGCCAAAGATAGTTCGATGCCGGATTGGTGAAGCGGCCTGTATCTTTCGTGTCCAGAACAATATCCCCCGTGTCGGGATACTGGCTGAACGCGAGCTGGCCGCCGGATCCGTCCACTTCGGTCCCGGCGAGACGGACATCGCCGCGAACACCCAGCTCTCCTGCCGAGTTCCGATGGACCGCACCGTCGTCCCGTGGCTCGTAAACAAACGTCACACCACCAAGTTCCGACCAGCGATCAAACGCCGATTCGATCAACGGGAACCAGGGCCGCCCGGTGAGATCCTCGCCGCCAGATCCGGCCCCGTAATATGCATCCAACGTCGCGATCAAGCCGCTCGGTTGCCAATAGGGAATCAAAGTGCCATCGGGTACCAGACTCCATGTTAGGGTGATCGGATCACCGCGATATCCGGCGAACCCCGAGGCCGTGTCGATCCAGCGATCCGCCGGAATAAAGGCCCGAGCCTGCCCGGAAAATATCAGAATCCACGCAATCGCGCAGAAAGAGGCGAGAACCGCGGAAAATTTTAATGGAAACACATGCATTACGCAACCATAGCTGAAACCATTTCATTCTAAGTGCATCATGTGGTTCTATTATAATCTATGAATTGAATGTAATGCATCAAAGGCCGTGGGCCTTTTTCACCGTAGCCTGGGGTGGCACCCCAGGAATTTGGGCGCGTTCCCCTTGGTTTGGCCGAAGGCCATATTCACATCGGTCCGAGTCCTTGGTGTGAATATGGCCTTCGGCCAAATTGGATCCAATCCAATGGATTCCTAGGGCGTTGCCCTTGTTGTTACACACAACTCAATCGAAACCTCAGCCCCAACGGGGGCGACCTTATACAAGCCCAGGGTG
>JAFGFZ010000231.1 GCA_016930815.1 Pirellulales bacterium
AATCCAGAATAGGACAGTCGGAAAAGGCATTGTTGTCGGGCATCCACGGCCCGCCCAACAATTAAATTATAGGTTATGAACGCCTAAATGGCCGAGATAAATCCAGTTTCCCCAGATGTTTCTTAAAGAAAGCGGCGAGCCAATGTGCCGTACCGAATGTAATATTCCACTTGTACCAGTTTTCCAGCAGGTGCCGCGAGTACATGGGCCGCGGAGTAGTCCATAGTTGACTTATGCCTTTTTCTCGGATCGAGTTTCTCGACTAAAACCGGGACGACCTGTTGATAAATTTCTGGAGTGGCGATCCTGATCAGAATCAAATCCAATGATGGACCTGGGAGGCCAATGCTAGTGCCGCGTTCATTTGAGCAGTTTCGCGCACGTTAGAACCATCGCCAGCAATGCTAGCAACCTCGCGTCCATAGCGTGAAAGTTCTTAACCGAACGGGGCGCTAGCATATCTCTCTAGCAACGAGATGGGATCTAGATGGAGCACATTCAATCCATATTGCTTCACCACAATCCGCTCACTAAGATCCAACAGGCCGCTTGGAATGGAGCGTTTGCGGTGCCCCGGTTGATTTGAAGTCAATAGGTCCGGTCATGTGTGGAATTGCTGGCATTAGCTTTCGACAACCCCATCGCGGGGCCGATCCTCTTCTCAGGGCGATGACGGAAACTCTGCATCACCGTGGTCCCGATTCCAGCGGCTATGTCTCGTTGGATCAGGGACGCGTTTGGTTGGGATTTCGACGGCTTGCGATCCGTGACTTGCGCGGCGTAGCCGATCAGCCGATGCGATCTGCGTCTGGTCAGACGACCGTCATATTTAATGGCGAAATTTACAACACGGATGATTTGCGCGATCAATTCTGTCGCAATGCAATACTACGAACGACCGGTGATACTGAGGTCCTTATGGAAGCATTCGAGCATTACGGCTCGTCAATCTTCCCTCACTGCAACGGCATGTTTGCCGTTGTGTTCTATGACCACGCGAAGCAAACACTGACTTTGGCTCGTGACCGCATGGGCAAAAAGCCCTTGTATGTTTACGAAGGAGATCAGTTCCTCGCGTTTGCCTCTGAAATACGCGCACTACGAGCGTTCGGATTGGACTTGGATCCCGAACAGGCCGGCTATTACTTCCACTTCGGTTATGTTCCCGCTCCTCATACATTCTACAAGAGGTTAACCCAGGTTTGCCCTGGTGAGGAGATTGTTGTTCGACATGGTGTGAAGATCGCTTCTCGTCGCTTCTTTCAGTTCACCGAAATCCCTTGGGGTCACAAGCGGCACATCGATTGGCACGAGGTCGCCCATTCGCTGGATCGAGCCGTTTCCTTGCGACGGATTAGTGATGTGCCGATCGCAGCGTTTCTCAGTGGTGGTGTTGATTCCTCCCTGATTATGTCGCACCTAGTTCGAGGAGGCAGCAGGATACCGACATTCACAATTGCTTTTGATGATCCCAAGAAAGACGAATCGCATTACGCGGCCGAGATTGCCAGCTATTTGGGAATCCCCCACAAACGAATCCCAGTCGATCGACACAGCATGGTGGATCTAGTCGACGATTATCTTGATTGTTACGAACAACCATTCGCGGACACGTCGGGATTGCCTGCCTTGGTCTTGTGCCGCGAAGTCAAGCGATTTGCGACGGTGGCCCTCTCGGGTGACGGAGGCGACGAATTCTTTACCGGTTATAAGCGCTATGCGTGGTTTCAGAAAGCCTTACTCGCTCAACGTCTTCCATTCATCGCAAGGAAAGCCCTCGGCACGCTTGCCGCCGCAACAATAACGCGTCAAGGTCATCGTATTGAACAATGGTTGCGGTCGGCGGATGAAGCATCGCTTTACAGCGCCATTGTATGCCAATGGACCGGCGGTTCGATACGAGATCTTCTACCCAACGTTCCGGAAGTGGAACATCGCCCTGTTGAGTTGGTGCGCGCCGTTTTTGATCATGTCTCGGGAGATGCCTTCTCCAAGGCGGCCTGTTTCGACGCCTGCTATTATATTCCCGACGATTTACAGGTTAAGCTTGACCGGGCGTCGATGTGGTCTTCACTCGAAGTGCGTTGCCCGTTGCTGGATTTCAACGTCGCCCAACTTGGCGCCGAGCTGGCCACGTCCATAAAATGGCGTCGTGGATTGAAGACAGTTTTAAGACAGGCACTCGGTAAACATATTCCCCGCCGGCTGTTTGAGCGGCCTAAGCAGGGATTTTCCGTTCCGTTGGTCCGCTGGCTGTGCGGGCCATTGGCCGGCAGAGTGGAGGAGTCGCTACGAGGACGAACGCTCAGGGAATGCGGATGGCTGAACTGTAATGAAATCGACCGGGTGTGGCGCCAATTTCAGGCAGGACACCAGGAGTTGGCGCATTGTATCTGGATGGCATGGGTCGTGGCCCGCAGGCTGGAACTCGATCAGTCACGCTCTGCCTACTACCAACCATACATTGCCCAAGGTCAGAACCTTTTAGAAATGGCACCAGATGCATCCGGTCAGTTTGGGTGAGGGCCTGTAGCAACCTGTTGTCTGTCTTTCAAACTGGGTTAGCGTCCGTCGTGAACACCGGCCCAAAGTTCGTTGCCCCTTCCTGCCCTGGGAGCTCACTGCCCGGCAAACTCCAACTTCTGGCAAAGCACTGCTGCCCCGATGGCACTTCTACATCAGTCCCAATCGCCAACTAGGGATAAGAGATAGTCGACAGCTTGAACAACTGATGTATTGATTCCTCCGTTGATTCCGCGTGCTTGAACTTCATCGAATGCGTTAGCTTCCTGGTACATAACACCGCCCCTCATGTAGACGCTCATTGCCAAAGCATGGATGTAGTCGTCGTATTCCGAATCGAACAAGACTGCCCTGTCATTTCCGCTTGAAGCGAAGCCTCGATATTGAGAAAAACCTTTCGCATAGTTGTAATAGCCCGTCCCCATCATCGCGGCGTGATCGTACCAGGAACGATATAGGTCGTCGCCAGCCGAGTCATAGAATCGG
>JAFGFZ010000232.1 GCA_016930815.1 Pirellulales bacterium
CCGGCCTGTGCGTGATGCACATGCAGGGCACTCCGCAGACCATGCAGGACCAACCCGTATACCATGATGTGGTCGAAGATATTTATGAATACCTCGTCCAGCGGCGGGACGCTTGCTTGAATGCAGGGATTGAACAAAGCCGCATCTGCATTGATCCGGGTATCGGATTTGGCAAAACAACCGAACATAACCTGACGCTGCTGGCCAACTGCCACCGGCTGCATGCCGCCGGCTGCCCGGTCCTTGTCGGCCATTCTCGAAAAGGGTTCCTCGGTAAAATCCTCCATGACATGAACACCGACCGGACGGCCGCATCGATCGGCGTTGCCATCGGCCTGGCCTTGCAGGGTGTCCAGATCCTCCGCGTCCACGACGTGCGGCCTGTCCGCGAAGCCCTCACCCTCTTCTTGGCCATGGATAAGAGATCAGGCCTTCAGGATACACTACCCACAGTGTAGGCGGGTTTCTCCGAAACCCGCAGTCCCAAGAACACAGAAGTTACCTGGAGAGTATGGGGGTCCTTCTTTTGATGGTTTCAAATCGAATTATATTTAATATTCAAACTCTTATTGAGCCCTGCATTGATTGCGGAACAAAAAGGACTGAAACTGCTGGGAAATTAGGCAAGATTGTCATCTTTTATTCCATATTCAATGCAGGACTCAATAGATATAGAAAAAATGGCTTCTTCATCAAAAAAGGATGCCATGAGATGGACATGGTTCGGCATCACAACGAAATCGGTCAGCAAGTACCGGTCGCTATCAAAATGAAAAAGACTGTCCGCTACAATTCGTGCTAAATCAGCCTGTTTGAGTAGACACGCGCCATGGCACTCATCCAGAAACGCATCCCAACGCTCGGTTAGTTTCCATTGGATGCGATCCCGATCAACTTTCCCCAATCGGTTGAGTATTCTTTTCTGTGAGTAGAACCCTTACAAGGTTCGTTGACATCGGGCGATCGCGTACCCAGGGTGCGCCGCTGCGCGGCGACCCTTGGGCTATGGTGTTTAACTGCTTCGCGGTTAGCCTGAACTTTAGAGTTGATTCGCTTTGCGGTAAGCAGGTGGTTCCCCGTGGAATATTCCTTCACCGTGAAAAACTACCTGAAAGATATTATTCTGGTCCATTATCGGCACCAAGAAAACATCGCCAATTAGACCTGAATCCGGCATTTCTGTGTAAAATGGGACTGTTCCCTTCGGCCTGAGGGCGATTGAAGAACGCCATGGCCTGTCGGTAACGCAGCGATCCAAAGATAGGGGGTGCATCATGGAAATGTCTTTCCGTGTCTTGCTGGTGATCCTCTTCGCCGCGTTGATCACCGTTCCAGTCCCTTCCCATGCCGGAGTCTTCGAACGCGATTTCGTCCCAGGATCCGGTGATGGATTGTTAACGTATGACGATGTCAATCAGCGCGAATGGCTTGATCTGACCGTGTTCGCAGGAGCGTGGTCGAGTGATGATGCGTTCTGGGACGCTTGGGGGAATCCGGATTTCGATTTCTTGGAAGAGTTTCCACAACTTGCGCCGGGCGGGATCTACGAAGATTTCACGCTCGCAACGAGGAATGATGTTATTGCACTGGCCCAATCCGCCGGAATTGACACGTCAACGGCCGTCTTCGAGGTGAATGATACGGCTACAAACCGTCTCATTGATCTGTTAGGTGTGACGTACGAACGGCCTCCTTTTCGTTGTGGTTCACTGGGCTTCATAGATGAAATGACCGCATACCACGATCCTCCACTAGTGCGTCTCTTCGTGGAGATTATTCACATACAAAGTAGTACAGCAGGTATCGTGTTCAATATTCGCGACGACTTAGACCATGCAGAGTCAATTGGCCTGATGCTCCATAGACAGGGAATACCGGAACCGAGCGGGGCTATTCTTCTTATAGCGGTGTTTCTTCTGGGGGTCTTATTCACAGCTCACTCGAACACGAAACGGATCGCTCAAAGGAAGCGCTAAGCGGGTGATGCCAATGATGAGGATGTACTATTTGACAACAGGCTTCCGGTCGAATTGCTTGGTTTCCTTGCCAGAGGACCACATGCGGCCGCTCGCGACGAAATTTAAGAAATATGCGGGCTAGTCGCCCAAGTCGGGGGCGACCGCGATAACCGGTTATCTTCAAAAGACTTGCAGATATTCAGGCTCCTCTTCCGGCACCAAAACGACATTGACTTGGCTGGCCCTTTTCAAGACAATTGCTCAGCCCGTCAGTCCGCGTCCGCCCGTTTTCCGTCTGCGTGCGGTCCATTTCCGCCCGTGGCGTTGTTCGTATCCAAACGGTCCATGGATTTTAAGCTTGTGCGGCGTCCGCTCGATTGTTTGATTGCTGTTTTTGATCGTATGGAATCCTCAATGCCCGATTCTTTCTCGACCGATTTGGCGAACTACTGCCGTGCGGTGGCTATCCGCGCGAAGGCTGCCGCGGCCCGTCTGGCGGTGGTGGCCGGTGGAGTGAAAAATGCATGGCTTCGGGAATCGGCAACCGCCCTTCGCCGAGCGATGGACGCGCTAACCGCTGCCAATGCCAGGGACCTCGATGCCGCGACCGCGTTCGGGCTGACCGATGCCCAGATCGATCGGCTGCGGTTAACTCCCGATCGCGTGGAAGGAATCGCCGCCGGCATGGAAGAAATCGCTGTATTGCCGGAACCGATTGGTGTATCGATCGATTCGACCGTACGGCCGAATGGCCTGAAGATCGATCGCGTTCGCGTCCCCCTCGGCGTGGTCTTTTTCATCTACGAATCGCGGCCAAACGTGACAGCCGATGCGGCGGCAATTTGTGTTAAGGCGGGAAATGCGGTGGTCCTTCGCGGCGGCAAGGAGGCCCGGTGTTCCAGCCAGGCGATTGTTGATATCCTGCGGACCACCGCCGAAACCACGGGGATCCCCCCGGATGCCGTGCAGCTGGTTGAAACGACCGACCGGGACGCTGTTGGCCATTTTCTGCGAATGCCGGATTTGATCGACGTCGCCATTCCGCGGGGCGGGGAAGGGCTGATCCGCCGCGTTGCGGCCGAGGCCCGGATGCCAGTGATCAAACACTATGCCGGTAATTGCCATGTCTATGTTGACCGTGCGGCGGATCTTGCAATGGCGGAACGGATTGTCGTCAATGCGAAGTGCCAGCGGATGGGGGTCTGCAATGCGGCCGAGTCGCTCCTCGTGCACGCCGATGTCGCCGGTACGTTCCTGCCGCGGATTGCTGCTGCCTTGTCCGAATACGGGATCGAATTCCGGGGCGATGACCGGACGTGCCGGCTGGTGCCCAGCGCCAAACCGGCCGACGATACCGACTATTACACCGAATACCTTGGCCCGATCCTTTCGGTGGCCGTGGTGGATGGATTGGATGCGGCCATGGACCATATCAATCACTATGGATCGGGACATACGGATGCCATTGTCACGAACGATCTCATTGCCGCCCAAACATTTGCCACACGGATCGACAGTTCGGCCGTGATGATCAATGCGAGCACTCGATTCAACGATGGTGGCGAGTTTGGGCTCGGGGCGGAGATTGGGATCAGTACGGATAAATTTCACGCCCGCGGGCCGTGCGGGCTCGAAGCGCTCACCAGCTATAAATACATTGTCTATGGGAGTGGACAAGTGAGGGAGTCATAACGCAAGGGAATGCATGATGGCCGGAGACGTTCTAAGCCAGGAAGAAGTGGAAGATCTCCTCAGTGCGATGGAGACATCGGCACCGGCGTCGAGCCCTCCGCCGCCACGCCCGCGAGAAAAAATAACGCCGTACGATTTCAAGCGGCCTGAACGTGTCGGGAAAGAGCAGATGCGGGCCCTCCAAACGATGCATGAGGGATTCGTACGGAACTTCGGTGCCGCCCTCTCCGCGTTGCTGCGGAGCATTGTGGAAGTCAAATTAACGAGTGTCGACCAGCTGACCTACAGCGAGTTCGTTTTCAGCTTGGAGAATCCAACCTGCTTCAATCTGATCAAAGCAGCGCCGCTAGAAGGGACATTGATTCTTGATATTAATCCAGCCATCCTCTATCCGGTCATCGATCGCCTGCTTGGTGGTGGAAGTGAACCCGGTCCGCTGGCACGGCGGCCACTGACCGAAATCGAACTGCGGCTCGTCTCCCGAATCACGGACCTGTTCCTCAAGGAAATGCATAGCGCGTGGGAGAATGTACTCGATCTTGATCTGTCGGTGGATCGCGTCGAGAGCAATCCACAGCTTGTGCAGATCGTGCCGCCCAATGAAGTCGTCGTGCTGGTCAGCTTCGAACTGACGATCGGGGAAATCCGGGGCATGATGAATCTATGTATTCCATTCAATTCAATCGAGCGCATCAGCACCAAATTGTCGGCCAATAGTTGGATTACCTATGGGAAAAAACCGCCCTCGAAAGAGAGTATTCGTCAAATGGGTGATCGGCTTCGCGAGGCGGTTGTGGAGGTGGTTGTGGAACTTGCGGAATCCCGGATCACCACGGGCGACCTCATCGGATTACGAGTCGGCGATATCATCACAACGGAGCATGATATTCGTAAACCTCTGAATGTGATTATCGAAGGCAATACGAAGTTCCACGCCACACCGGGAATATACAAAGGTCACAAGGCAATCCGTGTTTGGTGAGTTCGTGCCCGCTGCGTGGCTGCGTTGTCATTTCGTTCCTCTCTATCATTTCATACGACCATGTGCGGAATTGTTGCTTACGTCGGCCCTGACCAGGCGATTGATTTCCTTATGGACGGTCTTCGCCGGCTTGAATACCGCGGATACGACAGTGCCGGTATCGCGACGCTGACACCGCATGGTGATATCGCGGTCACAAAAACAGTCGGCCGGATTGATGATCTTCAAGCCGTCTTGTCCGAATCGCCGATACCCGGATCGATTGGGATAGGCCATACGCGATGGGCCACGCATGGCCCGGCAACCAATGAAAATGCCCACCCGCACATCGGAGGGAAACGACAGGTTGCCGTCGTCCATAACGGCGTCATCGAAAACTTCCGGGGACTGAAGGATCGTTTGATCGCCGAGGGATGCACGTTCCAATCGGAAACGGATACGGAGGTCATTGCCGAACTGATTGCCCGGGCCATCGATCAAATTGATCCAAACCAGTTTGATCCCGATCCATATGCCCCTCTGGTGGAGGCCGTACAGAAGGTTCTCAAGCAATTACACGGCGCGTATGGGCTGGCGGTCCTGTTTCGGGATTGGCCCGACGTGCTGATTGCCGCGAAACTTGGCAGTCCGCTGGTCGTCGGGATCGGAAATGGTGTCCATTACCTGGCCAGTGATGGTTCTCCGTTGGTGGGATATACCGATAAAATCGTCTACCTACAAGACCACGAACTGGCCGTCATGACCCGGAACAACCTCCGGATTATCCATCGGGACCAGGGCCATATTGCGCATGATGTCAAGACGCTTGAAGCCCAAAGCGATGAAATCGACCTTGGCCAGTATGAGCATTACATGCAGAAGGAAATCTTCGAACAGCCGGACGTGATCCGGAATGCCATGCGTGGCCGGTTGAGTCACGATGAAGCGACGGCCAAATTCGGGGGCCTGAATCTATCGGCCAACCAGTTGCGGGCCATCGATCGGTTCGTCCTAACGGCTTGTGGCACAAGTTGGCATGCGGCCCTTGTTGGCGAATACATGATCGAGACACTAGCGCGCATCCCGGTTGAGGTGGAATATGCTAGCGAACTGAGATATCGGAATCCACCCCTCTCTTCGAACACGCTCTTGTTTGCAATCACCCAGAGTGGTGAGACGGCCGATACCCTGGCGGCACTCCGTGAAATGAAACGCAAGGGGCATAGGACACTGTCGATCTGCAATGTGGTCGGCAGCTCCATCGCCCAGGCGGCGGATGGGGGCATTTATCTTCGTGCGGGGCCCGAGATCGGTGTGGCGTCGACGAAAGCCTACACGTCGCAGTGCGTCGTCCTGGCCCTGTTGGCACTCTATTTTGGGCGGTTGCATCATTTGGGGTATGAGGCCGGTCTGCGGATCATCGATGATCTGGAGGCCCTGCCGGACGCCGTCGAGGCGGCTCTTCGCACCCACGATGTGGTTCGAGAAATCGCTGCCAAATACGCCGATTGCGATAATTTCCTCTATCTGGGCCGGCAGTACAATTTCCCAACCGCACTGGAAGGGGCGTTGAAGTTAAAAGAGATCAGCTATATCCACGCGGAAGGCTACCCAGCCGCGGAAATGAAACATGGCCCGATCGCTTTGGTGGATCATAGGACTCCAAGCGTCTTTATCGTGCCCCAGGGCGCGGTGTACGATAAGGTGATGGCGAACCTGGAAGAGGTGAAGGCCCGCGGCGGTCCGGTGATCGCAATCGTCAGCCATGGCGATAG